>JAYKIZ010000327.1:0-8640 GCA_035285965.1 Cyanobacteriota bacterium
AGGTTTCCCCCTTCCCAGTGGAGTCGGGGTCGGGCGATGGCCTCCGGTAGCGATAGACCGTAATCTAAACAGTGGCAAATCACCTGCAAAATAGCGGTGCGAATCCGATTCGACCCCCCGGAGCCGAGAACCAAGCGGGGGCGACCGTCCTTCAAAATTACCGTCGGCGCCATCATAGAGGACAAGCGTTGATTGGGAGGCCACTGGTGAAAGCCCTGGGGATTGAGATCCGCCTCTCCCAGCATATTGTTGAGCATGATCCCGGTCGCCGGAATCGTGTGACCGGAGCCTTCGCCGTTGGAGGTGGTGACGCTGGCGCAGTTGCCCCAGGCGTCTAAAACGCTGATGTGGGTAGTGCTCCCGAGTTTGCTGGCGAGTTCTCCATGGTAAAGATCCACCCGCTCTGGGTGTAATAAATTCTCGGCGCCCCGAGGATCGTAGAGCGCGCCGTCGTAATGATTTTGGCGAGCTTGATTCGTCAAGGCCATTATTTCCGCCATTAACGTTCCGTAATCGGCGCCGCCCAGAGGATAGGCCGAGAGATTTAAACGGTTGAGCAACTGGAGAGCGAAGACTATCAACGGGCCACCGGAACTGGGGGCGGGGTTGGTGAAAAGATCGTAGCCCCGGTACTGTCCCTTGAGGGGAGCGCGAACCTCTACCCGGTACTGGGCCAAATCTTCCAGGGTTAAATAGCCTCGATCTTCTAAACTGTCGATCAAATGATGGGCCAACTCGCCCTGGTAAAAGCCCTCGGCGCCGGTTTTGACCAAATATTCTAGGGAATCCGCCAGTCGGCGGTTATGGCCCGTTTCTCCCTCCTGCAAAAGTCGTCCTAGGGGGGCGTAAACCCCTTGATTTTCGGCGCCCTGGGTCAACATCGGCGCTAGGAGTCGGTAGGTGTAGGCGATAAAGTCGTTGACCTGAAAGCCGTCCCGGGCCAAGACCAGCGCTGGCTCCGCTAACAAGGAGAAAGGCAAAGATCCCAAACGTTGATGAACGGCGAAGAGACCCGCAGGAACTCCTGGCGCCCCGATGGAACCCCGGCCAATATGAAAGACCTGCCGAGCGCCGCCAAAATCCAGATCGACGGGGTAAAACTCCAATTCCGCCAGGGACTTTTTCCTGTGGGGGGTCTGGCAAAAAAAATCAAAGAGTAAACTTTCGCCGCCGGCGCTGTGGGCCAACAGGAAACCGGCGCCGCCGAGGCCCGTTAAAGACGACTCGACAACGCAGGCCGCCAGAACCGCCGCGATAGCCGCGTCAAAGGCGTTGCCCCCTGCTTCTAAAATCAAACGCCCCGCTTCGGCGGTTTGGGGGTGACCGGCGGCGATGATGCCTGGAGTGGGAGCCATGGACGCGATCCAACCTTGTTTAGCGAACAAATATCACTCAAAATATCCCATCGGCCCAAGGGCTAAACATTGAAACGGAAAAGGAGAACATCCCCTTCCTGAACGACGTATTCTTTCCCCTCGCTCCGCACCAGCCCTTTTTCTTTGGCCGCCTGCATGGAGCCGCTTTGAAGCAAATCTTCGTAGGCCACAGTTTCCGCCCGGATAAAACCCCGCTCAAAATCCGAGTGAATCACCCCCGCGGCCTGCGGCGCTTTCATTCCCGCCACAATCGTCCAAGCGCGGGTTTCCTGGGGCCCCGTAGTCAGGTAGGTTCGTAGTCCCAGCAGTTCGTAGGTCGCTGCGATTAAAGATTTCAGCCCTCCTTCCTCGACGCCCAAACTGGCCAGAAAATCCAAGCGCTCTGCTTCGTCCAGATCCACCAACTCCGCTTCCACCTGGGCCGAGACCACCACCACCTTGGCGCCTTCCGACGCCGCCACCGGTTTAACTTGCTCCACCCAATCGTTCCCCGTCGCCAGATCCTCTTCGGAAACGTTGGCGGCGTAAATAATGGGTTTCCGGGTCAATAACCCTAGGGGACGAAGCAACGCCTCCTCTTCCTCGCTGAGTTCCACCGTCCGGGCCGGTTGCCCCTCGTTCAGCTCCGCTAAAATCCGCTCCAGCGCCGCCACTTCGGTTTGAAAGTCCTTATTGCCCTTGGCCTGTTTGCGGGCCCGCTCTAACCGGCGCTCGACCTGGGCCAAATCCGCCAGCGCTAATTCTAGGTTAATCACCTCCATATCCCGGGCCGGATCGACGGAGCCGGAGACATGGATAATATCGTCGTCGTCAAAACAGCGCACCACCTGAACAATGGCGTCCACTTCCCGAATATTGGCCAAAAATTGGTTGCCCAAACCTTCCCCCTGACTGGCTCCTTTCACCAGGCCGGCGATATCCACAAACTCGATCCGGGTGGGGACGATTTTGGCGGATTGGGAGATCGTCGCTAATTGCTCCAGACGGGGATCCGGAACGGAAACCACCCCCACATTGGGTTCAATTGTACAAAAGGGAAAGTTAGCGGCCTCGGCTTTAGCGTTGGCCACCAAGGCGTTAAAAAGGGTGGATTTACCGACGTTGGGCAGTCCGACAATTCCGGCTCTGAGCATGGAGAATGAAAATCTTAGGGAGAAGGGGGCGTAGGCGCCGTAACGATTGTAGGCGATTAAGCGGATCGGGGTAAGTCGTCCGGGGTTTAACTTAATTTGATGGGGCTAGGGGCTATGGATTATCGCAGATTCCAGACTGGTTATCCTAGCTTTCTTCGCTTTCTTCCGGCAATTCTAACCAAAAGTCTTTATTCAATATGGACTCGATGGCGCGGTCATCGCCCCATTCTGAGGGAAAGGCAGTCTCGGGATATTCTTTCCGGGTATTTTTGAGGGCAATCCGCCAAGCCTGAGCAAAACTGGCCTCCCAACGCCGACGAAGACTCGGCGCCGCGTCGAATAAAACCTCTAGCTCTCCCCGTTGAGTCCGAATAGTTCGTTCCCAGCCGTTATAGTCATTGGGTAAGTTTACATATAAACGTTTGAGTAAATGTTCTAATAAAACTACCAGGCGGCTGGTTAGCTCCTTCTTCTGAGAAACCCCCAAGGCCTCTATCTCCTCGATTAAATGTTCTAGATCAAGGTTCTCAAACTCTCTCCGCTGAAGTTGGGCGACGGTCTCTTCCGACCACAGGAGAATATCCTGGTCATAGAGGGCGTTTAGCTGTTGAAGGGGGGACATGGGCGCCTCCTCCTGATAACAATGAAATTAGTCTTCGTCTAATCTAGCCCATGGGAGAGCCGTCCCGACGGGGTAATGCGGAGAACTTAAGCCACAACGGCGCGAATTTGTCGGGCCTCGTTAATCAGGGAGCAATGGGTTCCCCAGAGATCTAGGTAAAGGGAAGAACGGGTACAGGCGACATGAATTTGCGTCCTCATTTGCTGAATCTCCTCTTTGGTCATGTTTTCCTTTTCAAAACTGTGGAGATAGACCAAATGGCAAACGTGGGCGGTGTAGCCCTTCGCCGATTTAATGGTGCTGACGGTGACCCGTCCCTCTTGGAAAACCGGTAAATCCCGCCCGTCGAAATCCCGAGTTTTAATGGGGCTATGGGTTAAAATTCCGACGCTGTTGAGGGCTTGATTAATTTTGAGCGCTTGTTGAACCAGCGGCGCCATAATCAGAATATCGGCGGGTTCCACATTATCTTGATTAATGTCGATGGTTTTTTGGATATTTTTGACCAAAGCGGAAAGCATATCGGTCTCATTATTGAAGGCGTGAACATTAGGAGGGCTGAAGTCATGGACGGCGAAATTGACTTTAACTTGGCGCTCGTCAATCCGCTCCACGCAGGGCTGACCGGCCCGGGGATGGGCCAGCGCCGGATCCCAGGGGATGATTTCTTTTTCATACTCGGTTAAACCGGCAAATTCTTTCATCTGGGGATCTTTGGCGGCGAAACTTCCCAGTAACAAGTTAAAGGAAAAGGAGAGAATTTGATTGGTGTTCCGATGCCCGACCCGCATCACCGTTTTGAGACCCCTAGGGCTTGGCACGCTTCCCAGAAAGCTTTCCCATGCGGGAATATCGCCCCGACCTGGGCGCTTGACGCCGTAAATATTCTGAGCTTCGTCGTAGAAGACAATGATACTTTTCCCCAACTCAGGATCGGCGACGGCTAACGCTTGGATTAAGGGATACCAGTCGAGGTTAATATCCTGACCTTCGTCGATGAAAAGATGCTGATATTTGGGCTGAATGGAGACATGATTCAGGATATCCGCAACAGTTTTTTTAACATCCCCCTGATGGTAATATTTTTTGCCCAAGGAATAGGCTAACCGGTCGATATTCATCACCGTCAGAGCGGCGTGGGGAAACGTCCAACTGGTGACGGGCTTGCGAGACTCGAAGCATTTGACAATCAGATCCTTGAGATAACCCGCCAGCGCCCGGTTAAAACAGAGGACGAGAACTTGGGGTAAAGGGCTTTGAGCCAATAAAGCTAAAGAATTAGCCCGTTCCGAGAGCGCCCGAATAAACTGTTCCGCCACGGCGTTGACTAAAACTACGGTTTTACCGCTCCCCGCCACGCCGCGAATCACTTTAGGCCCCCGAACCAGATTAGGGTTAAAGGCCAGGGTTTCTTGTTCCCAGGTTAATCGTTTTAACTGTTGATTTTTGCGGTCAATGGCCTGACCAATGGAACCCACCGGCGCGACCCGAGGCAAATAGTCGCTTTTCAGTCCTGAAGTTGTCCCGAAAATAGAGCAAAATAATTGCAAAGAATCCCGCTCCGTTCGAGTCCCCCGAGTGATATTTTTCAAAGCGCCGAGGCGCTGGATGAAAGTCTCTTTCTCTAACATATCGCTCAGCCAAACCTTATCCAGGGCCACCGTCGCCGATTTTGCCGCCACGTCTTCCGGGGAGACATTGGGGAGCCAACCGGCGTAGTAAAGCGCCGGCAATTCCCGATTCTGGGCCTCAAAGAGGTTTTCGATATCCGTCCTCAGATCGTAGGCGAAACTCCTGGGTTGGTCTAATAAATCATGGTCGCCCGTCGCCTGACCGCCGTAAATCACCTGAGGAACGCTATTTTCAAAACTTCTGATACCGGTGATGCTGTGGCTTTTGACCTCAAGGACAAAAATGCCGATGGTTTCGATCCAGACCACAAAATCTTCCGGTCGGGAATGTCGAGCCAAGCGAGAGATTTCCGCCTCGACAATCATAAAAATTTTCCGGTCGGGGAACGTCCGCAACAGCGCCGTTATCGCTTTGCACATTGCGGCCGTGTGGGGATGTTGAACGGTTTGGAGCCGCTCGATATTTTTTAAGGTCGCATCGGGGTGTTTTTTAAGTTCTCGCTCTAGGGAGGCGAGGGTGTCTAGTTGGCTCATGGCGGATTGAGTCTGATGCTAAAGGAATTCAAATAGACTGATCTCCTCTAACCCAGTTGGTCGAAGTAATCCCGCACCTTGTCCCGGCGCCGGGGATGGCGCAGTTTTTGTAGGGCTTTGGCTTCGATTTGCCGCACCCGCTCCCGAGATAGGTTCAACATGCGGCCAATTTCCGAAAGCGAGTAGGCGTTGCCGTCCTCCAATCCGTAGCGCAGACCGATGACCTCCCGCTCCCGCTCCGTCAGATCCGCCAAGATAGCGCTGATATCCTTTTTCAGCGCCTCCTGGATTAAATTTTCCTCCGGGGACGGCTCCGGCGCTTCCAGTAAATCCAATAGCTCCGTGTCCTTATCTTGACCGACTTTTAATTCCAAAGAAACGGCCCGGGGGGTCTTGGCCAACACCTCCCGCACCTGGGCCGGAGTCATGGCCAATTCCACCGCCACATCGTCCAGGGTCGCTGTCCGGCCCTTTTCCTGGGAAAGTCGGCGCTGGGCGTGTTTAATGCGGTTCAGTTTTTCCGTAATATGCACGGGCACCCGAATCATGCGTCCCTGGGTGGCCAGCGCCCGGGTGATGCCCTGACGAATCCACCAATAGGAATAGGTGCTGAAGCGATAGCCCTTGGTGGGGTCGAATTTTTCCGCCGCCCGCTCCAGCCCTAGGGTGCCCTCCTGGATTAAGTCTAGAAGTTCTAACCCCCGTCTCTGATATTTTTTAGCCACCGAGACCACCAACCGTAGATTGGCTTTAATCAAATGGGCCTTAGCTCGGACGCCCCTTTGTTGCTGGGCTTCCAATTCCGCCACCGTTAAGCCCGCCAACTCCGCCCATATTTGGCGCCCCCGTTGCAGACAAATTTTCAGGTCTGCGACTGTCATCTCCGCCTCCCGCGCCCAGCGCTCCCAAGTCGGGCGGCGGCCGCTTTGAACCAGTAGCGCGTCGTGGATCGTCAAAACCCGCTCTAGGCTTTCTAGAGCCAGATTCCCCTGGGCCGAGGCTTGGGCCCGAATCTCTAACAGCGCTAGGTGTTGCTGAATATCTTGAGCGAGACTGATCTCTTCGTCCCGTTTAAGAAGGGGAATGCGGCCAATGTCTTGCAGGTAAACCCGAACTAAATCCGTGCTGAGGAGCGGGCGTTGCTCCTGGGCGAGGGAAAGAGTCGATTCCGGGACTGGCCAAAAAGAGTCCCTCTCTTGCTCCTCTAGGGCGGTCTCCTCCTCCGGGTCGGGAAGGGGAGCCAAAAAATTATCCGTCATGGTCAACTCCATCTCCCTAGGCAAGGGATTAATGAGGGGCGCGGGGATTTTGCAACCGTTTGTTTAGATCTAGGGTTCTTTTTCCTCGCCTTTAATTCTAGCCTGGCGGTTACAGCCTAGCGCGGGGGAAAATACGGTGAGTTACCGAAGCTCCCGCCCAAACGAGTTCCGTAAAAGCGCTGAAATTGAGCGCGCTTTGTCAGGATCATACCGACCCAAGGCGCTAAAGAAGAGACAGTTTGGATTGGAAATGGGAGACTACAATGAATGGGAATTCAGAGATTGCCGCCCCGCCTATGTCCACCGTTTACAACGCCCTTGAGTGCCGTCCTGATAGTTATCAAGGGTGGTATCAACAGGGGAACGCCTTCTGGCAACAGGGTCGTTACTCGGACGCGCTCCTCAGCTACGACCGCGCCATCGACTACTATCCCGAGGATTATTGGGCTTGGTATAAAAGAGCCATAACCCTAGAATTGTTGGGACGCTACCGGGAGGCCATCGCCAGCTACGACCGGGCCAATGAAATTGACCCGGATAACTATTGGGCGTGGTACGACCAGGGTTGCGTTTATCTTCAGGAACTAGAGGATTACCCCCGGGCGAGGCGTTGTTTTGAGCAAGCCTTAGCCATTTTCCCCCGGGACTACTGGGCCCGCTATCGCCTCGGAGAAGCCGACCGCCTCGGGGGTCGTTACCGTCCGGCCCTGGCCGCCTACGCCCAGTGTTTAAACATTCGCCCCCAGGACTTTTGGACCTGGTACCGCCGGGGAGACTGTCTGCGGCAATGGGGGCGCTACGCCGACGCGCTGGAGAATTACGGACAGGCGTTGAAGATTAAGCCCCAGGATTATTGGTCATGGTACCGTCAGGGAGAAATTTGGCAACAGGTTTACCGCTATCCCCAGGCCATCGCTTGCTATCAAAAGGCGTTGGAGCTGGAGCCGGAGGATGATTACGCTTGGTACGGCGTCGCCCAGTGTCAAGCCCAACTGGGGCGGTATCTAGACGCTTTTGAAAGTTTGGGGAACGCCATTCGGGCTTACCCGGAAACCTATCTCCGTCTGACGGAAACTGACCCGGTTCTGGGGGATCTGCGCCAAGCGCCGGGTTATCAAGCTTGGCTAGCGGGCTTGGGGGAATCCTCTACCTGACCCGAACTGACTGTGCTATTATCGCTTTCGCTAGCCCGTTACACTCCTTCATGCCCCACACCATTGTCACCCAGACCTGCGAAGGCGTCGCCGATTGCGTGGACGCCTGTCCGGTCGCCTGCATCCACCCCGGCGCCGATAAAAATAACAAGGGAACGGACTGGTACTGGATCGACTTCGCCACCTGCATTGATTGCGGCATCTGTCTCCAGGTCTGTCCCGTAGAGAACGCGATCCTGCCGGAGGAGCGCCCCGACCTCCAACTGACCCCCTCCTAGCGCCCCATGACTCCTCTACTTGAGGTCAACGCCGTTTTTGCCGGTTATATTCCCGATCTGCCTATCCTCAAGGGGATTAATTTCGCCATCGGCGCCGGAGAATTGGTGGTGGTCATCGGCCCTAACGGCGCCGGTAAGTCCACCCTGGCGAAAACCATTTTTGGCCTCCTCAAACCCCGAGAGGGAGAAATTTTATTTAAAGGGGAAAATATCGCCGGGTTGGATTCGGATCAGATTGTCCGTCGGGGGATGTGCTATGTGCCCCAGGTTTCTAATGTCTTCGCTTCCCTGACGGTAGCGGAAAATCTAGAAATGGGCGCTTTTTTAGCCCAGGGGTCGGTGACGGCGCTGAAGGATCAAATTTATACCCTCTTTCCCAAACTGGCCCAGCGCCGCCGCCAGAGAGCCGGCACCCTTTCCGGGGGAGAGCGCCAAATGTTGGCCATGGGTCGGGCCCTGATGCTGGATCCCGAATTACTCCTGCTGGACGAACCCTCCGCGGCCCTGTCGCCGATTTTAGTGAAAGAGGTCTTTAGCCAAATCAAGGCCATTAACGGCGCCGGCAAGGCCATTATTCTGGTGGAGCAAAACGCTAAACAGGCGCTAGCCTTGGCGGATCGGGGTTATGTGTTGGAAAACGGTCAGGATAAACT
>JAYKIZ010000328.1:0-3876 GCA_035285965.1 Cyanobacteriota bacterium
GAAGGGAATTCGCTTCGCCATTATAGCCTGATGAACGGCGCCGTAACAAGTCCTGATAGGCGGAACTTGCGGCCCAACGGTCAATTTCCCTAGCTCGCAAAACCGGCAGGGGATGGGTCAAGGCTTGGGTCTGCATGGCTTTGAGCGCCTGGCCCAGATCGTCGGCGCCGAGGCTGTCGTAGTCCCGGGCCTGTTCGATAAAGGCGTCTAGGTTTAACAACGGCGCTAATTTGGGGGAGCCGCCGGAGAGTTTCATCAACACCGACATCACCGGCCGGGGGTCTTGCACCGCCAACAGCGCCGCCCGGTCGCAGGAAAATTCGGCGCACCTCACCCACTCCAACATCTGGGACTGGAGGGATTGGGATAACAGGGCGCCCCACTGGGGTAAGAGGCCCGCGGCCAGCACCATCAAATTCGCTAGGGTTAAATAGACGCCGTGCTCGCATTTTAAATGTCCCAACTCGTGGGCGATGACGGCTTGAATTTCCGGTGGCTCTAGCAGGTCGATCAGCGCCGTGTGGAGGACGATAAAGGGCTGTTTGCCTCGCATGGCGAAGGTGTAGGCGTTGGGGACGGGATTTTGTTGGACGTAGAGTTGGGGAACTTCTAGATCTAGGGTGGCGCAGGCTTGAACTAGCAATTCTTGGAGGTGGGGCAGTTGCTTCTCGCTGACCCGCACGCTGGTCGCCAGGTTATTGAGAGCGAAAAACTGCTCGCCGACGGAGCCTAATAAACCCCGGGCCAGCAGATCCAACCCCGGCAATTGTTTAAGGGACTGGGTCGCCTGACGGTCGAGGGGATGGCGAAAAGCGTCGGCCTGGAGACCCCACAGGGGGATGGGCGCGTGAGTCATTTAAATTTCTTCCACTTCTAAACGTCCGGCGGTAACGGCGCCGAAGGCGAAGGCGAAGAGAAACGGCATGGGATTTTGCCAACAGTAGGCGCTGAGCGCTCCTAAAACCGAGACCCCCAGGGCCGCCCCTAACCACGCTCGCTCTTCTGGGCAGAGACCTTTTTCCAACTTAATATACCGCAGGATTTTGCTAGGAATCGGCTCCGGCATCACGGCGCCGGGGGGAAAAGCCCAATAATGGTTAAGGCGCTCCATAAAGAGATCTGTCCAACCGTTGGCGTCGCACCATTCCTGAATCCAGGCGTCTGAAAAATGTCTCATGGCGTTTCTGAGCGGAGATAAACATCGGCGGCGGGCAAGCGGGGAACGGCGCTTTTCCCGAGGAAAAACGGTTGCCGCTGACCGTCCATGGAGCCATCATAATCAAGGGTCTTTCCCAGACAGACCCCAAACACACAAAACTTAACGTCAAATCCGGCGCTTGTGGACTGGCTATGCTTAGGAACCGTCTTCCGCTAGAGTTTAGGCTTATTTGCGGAACGTTCTCGGGGAGGGCGCCCGCGTGAAGTTCCCATCCGTCTTTCCCCGTCTGCTGTCTCTCCGGGTCATTTTAACGGCTCCCTTAGTTCTCCAGTTGCTGATTGCCACCGGCGGCGTTGTCGTCTTTGTCAATTACGGCGCTGAAAAATCGGTTAATCGTTTAGCGACGGCGCTACTAGAGGAGGTCGGCGGGCGCTTGAGGGCGGAAATTGACCGCTTTTTGGCTCGCCCCATCGCGATCACGCAGGAACACCAAACCCTGATTGATCTCGGGTTATTAAACCTAGAGGAGATGGACGCCTGGGGCCCCTATCTGTACCAACAATATTTCAATTCTCGCAAAGACTATCTAACTGGTTTACTAATTGGCAATCAAGCCAAAGAATTTAGAGCGGCGGGACACACCTACCTTAAAAACGGAAAACGAATAGAAGGGATCGCAAGGGCGGGGATGACAACGGGTTTTC
This sequence comes from Cyanobacteriota bacterium, assembly GCA_035285965.1. Lineage (GTDB taxonomy): Bacteria > Cyanobacteriota > Cyanobacteriia > Cyanobacteriales > Microcystaceae > Synechocystis. The sequence continues at coordinate 1,864 of JAYKIZ010000328.1, forward strand.
GTTACTATGGTTATCTCTCCCTAGACGATTATCAAAAAAATCACAATCCTGTTTTGATTAATAACCAATTCAACGTCGTTACTCGGCCTTGGTATAAAGCGGTCGCCCAGAATCAGAAAATGCAATGGATATCGGTGTTTAACCGCATCACCCATCAAAAAAGCTTAGCCATTAATTTTTCTCGCCCCCTTTATAGCTCTGATCGTTCCCAGTTTTTAGGCGTAAGCTCTATTCAGTTAGATTTACTATATTTAAACCAGTATCTCAAATCGTTAAAAATTAGTCCCAATGCTCAGGTATTTATCCTCGATAATCAAGAGCGACTCATCGCCAACTCCGATGGCGAAAATCAAGTAAAAATTATTAATAATCAAGCGGTTCCTCTCTTGGCGTCTCAAAGTTCTAATCTGCTTACCCAATCCATCGCTCGACGTCTATCCTCCTCCCTAACCCTAAAAAACGCTTACTCTTTTTCATTTTTGTTCCAAAACAAAACCTATTTTATTCTAGCGATTCCGCTCCGACAGGAGAATGGTCTTAATTGGCTAGCCGTCGCGACTATCCCAGAGTCGGATTTTTTAGGAACTTTTTGGAGCTACCAGCGCCTATCTCTCATTTTTTCCGCCTTAACTCTCATATTAGCGGTCATCCTCGGTCTCATTTCAGCCCACTATCTGACCCAACCTATTTTACAGTTGGGACAAGCCGCCCTAGCCCTAGCTCAAGGACGATGGCAAGGGGCATTGCGACCCAGTCCCGTGGCGGAACTCAACACATTGGCTCAGGCCTTTAACGAGATGGGCGCCCAGTTGAAAGCCTATGTGCGACAACTGGAAGATAAAGAACAACAATTGCGACAGTTTTTAGAGGCGGTTCCTATTGGTATTATCGTGTATAATCTTCAAAAAGAAAGAATTTTTATAAATGATTATGCAACAAAACTTTTAGCTTCAAAATTGGACTTTTTTAGCAGTGTAATTGATAAAACGCTTGTCGGTCAATCAATTTATACAGACGCTTTATCTTTTAAAAAAGAAGAAAAAAACATTCCAGTCGAACAGTGGACAGCGCCGATTTACGATGACGAGGGAAACATTATTTTTGCCCTTGTAATGTTTCAAGATATCCAACAACGGAAACAGGCGGAAAAAGTTCTTAAAAACTATAGCCGGATATTAAGCCATGAAGTGAGTCGAAAGACCCAAGAGTTAGCTCAGGCAAAAGATAAAGCGGAGGCGGCAAATCGCGCTAAAGGTCTGTTTTTAGCCAATATGAGCCATGAGCTAAAAACGCCTCTTCACGCCATCCTCGGTTTTGCGGGTTTGATCGCTCAGGATTCCCAGTGTGCCGATGAATGGCGGACTTCCCTGAATATGATTCTCAAAAGCGGTTCCCATTTATTGTTACTCATTAATAATATTCTAGATCTTGCTAAGATTGAGTCGGGGATGCTTTCCATCCAGTTGCAATCCGTTAACTTATCTGATTTTCTAAGGGAAATTATGGACGTTTTCCAACCCGGCGCCCAGGAGAAAAACCTCAATTTTAGCCTCGACTATCTAACGCCTTGTCCTCAACTGATTGAGGTTGACGTCACTAAGTTAAGACAAATTCTCTTTAACCTCTTGAGTAACGCCTTTAAGTTTACGGCGCTGGGAGAAATCAGAGTTATAGTTTCCTGCCAATACTTAGAGCATCAAAAAGCCTGCCTTAGTTTTTCTGTGGAAGACACCGGCGCCGGTATTGGTGAAAACGAACAAGCCCTTCTTTTTCAGCCTTTTTATCGGGGTAAAAATATTGATCCTCTGATTGAAGGAACGGGTTTAGGTCTAACCTTAACGCGTCAATACATTGAGCTTTTAGGGGGGAAAATTACTTTAATCAGCAAAATTAATCAAGGGACGCAAGTTCAATTTTCTTTACCGGTAGCGGTTCTTGATTTTACTCCAGAGGCAGCGCCGGTCTCCGCCTTCGGGGAAAGATCCGCTGTAAACGTTGGTTTAATTTCTCAAA
>JAYKIZ010000329.1:0-4064 GCA_035285965.1 Cyanobacteriota bacterium
CCCAGGCCCAGGTGGGCGATCTGTTTGTCATCCGCAACGCTGGCAATATTATTCCTCCCTATGGCGCCGCTAATGGGGGCGAAGGCGCGGCCATGGAATACGCCCTGACGGCGCTGGGCATCGAGCAAGTGATTGTCTGCGGTCATTCCCACTGCGGCGCTATGAAGGGTCTGCTGAAGCTCAACTCCCTTCAGGAAAAATTGCCCTTGGTTTACGACTGGCTCAAACACGCCGAAGCCACCCGGCGCTTAGTTTTAGATAATTACGGGCATCTGGAAGGGGAAGATTTAATCGAAATGACGGTGGCGGAGAATGTCCTGACCCAGTTGGAAAATCTACAAACCTATCCCGTGATCCACTCCCGCCTCCACCAGGGCAGTCTGGCGCTCCACGGCTGGATTTATCGCATCGAAAGCGGGGAAGTCCTGGCCTACGACGGCGTGGTTCATGATTTTGTGCCCCCTCAAAGCCGTCTACCGGCGCCGGAGCCGGAGTACACTCTTCATCCCAGTTGTCCCTTTGAGAATTACCAGCCCTTTAAAATCGGCTCGGAGCGCGGCGCTAAACAACAGGCGAAGGAACTCCCCCCTCAACCCGCGGCGGCGCCGGTGAACGGTCTTGGTCATTTAGCCCCTCAACAGGCCGAGCGCATTTACCGCGGTTCCCGGCGCTAGCAAGAAAATCTATAGGTTCTTAATATTGAGGAATATTGGCGTCGACTAGGCGGGAGTAGGCGTCGATGCCCCCGCGAATATTACTCACCTGTTTAAAGCCGATTTGCCGCAACCATTGGCACATCTGCTGGGAGCGGACGCCGTGGTGACAGAGCACTAGGGTTTGCGCCTCGGGATCGTAACGTTGGAAAATGGTCTCCGACCAGAGGGGGAACTGACTCAGGGGCAGAATATCAAATCCTTCAATGTGGGCCAGCGCCGCTTCTTCCGGCTCTCGGACGTCGATCAGTTGAACGAAGGGGACTGCGTCAATCTGGGCTAATTTTTGGGCTAATTCCTGAACTGTGATTTCCGGGGCGGCGCTCATGGGGATTGAGAATAGAGTTTTGGTGAGAATCAGTAGCTAGGCTTGTTAGGGCGCCAGACGGGACTTCGTCCAAGCTCCGTCGTCTTCGAGGGTATAAAGAATCCGGTCGTGGAGACGGCGGGGACGGCCCTGCCAAAATTCTAGTTGTCGAGGAACCACCCGCCAGCCGCCCCAGTGGGAGGGGCGGGGAATGGGGCCGTCGCCCCAGCGTTGTTCCGCTTCTCGCAGGCGGTCTTCCAGAACGGAGCGTCCAAGGATGGTCTCGCTTTGGGGCGAAGCCCAGGCGCCCAGTTGGGAACTGCGGGGACGGCTCTGGAAATAGGCGTCGGACTCGGCGGCGCCGACCTTTTCCACGGCGCCTTCCACCCGGACTTGGCGCTCCAGCGCCGCCCACCAAAAGACGAGGGAGGCCCAGGGGAAAGCGGTTAACTGGCGACTTTTTTGACTCTGGTAGTTGGTGAAAAAGACAAAGCCCCTCTCGTCTAAACCTTTGAGCAGAACCATCCGCGCCATGGGTTTACCCTCCTCCGTCGTCGTCGCTAGGGTCATGGCGTTGGGGTCCGGCAACTCGGCGCTGACGGCCTGCTCTAGCCAACGTTGAAATTGCTCGAAGGGATGGTCGGCGGCGTCCGTTTCCAGGAGTCCTCCCTGGGTGTAGTTCAAACGGAGATCAGCGAGGGAAACGGCCATGATGGAACGCGGTCGGGAGAGTGCTGTTCCTAGTTTAGAGGAAGAACGGGCACCCTTCCAACCTCACCCTAATCCCTCGATTTGAACACAGGGTTTTGGCTCCCCTTCTCCCAGAATTGGGAGAAGGGGCTGGGGGATGAGGGCAATGGAGGTCAGAGGGCTGATCGGCGCTAGATTAAACCCGTTCTTAGACACAACCCGCCTCAAGTTAGACAAACCCTTAAACGTCATCGCCAACACCCGCCCTTCAAGATAGAAGACATCAAAGCTTTTCTCCGCTCCCAGAGGACGCCGCCCATGAAACTGGTCTCTGTCATCATCCCGGTCTATAACGTCGAAGCCTATATCGCCCAAACCATTGAGTCGGTGTTGGCCCAAACTTATCAGAACTTTGAGATCATTATCGTCAACGACGACTCCCCTGACCGGAGCGCCGAGATTTGTCAACAGTTTTCAGACCCCCGCATTAAGATTGTCCATCAGCCCAATCGGGGCTTAGCCGGCGCTCGTAATACTGGAATTCGCTGTGCTCAGGGCGATTACCTCGCCTTTTTGGACTCCGACGATCTCTGGGCGCCGGATAAATTAGCGAAACAGGTGGCCCATTTAGAGGCTTCGCCCCAGGTGGGGGTCAGCTTCTGCCGCTCCGCCTTCATTGACGGGACGGGGAACCCCCTCGGGATTTACCAGATGCCCAAGTTAACCGGCATTACCCCGGAGTATTTACTCTGTCGGAATCCTGTGGGCAACGGCTCGGCGCCGGTGATTCGCCGTCAGGTGTTAGAAGAGATTCGGTTTTGGGAAAACCGTCACGGCGAAGTGGAAGACTTTTACTTTGACGAAGCCTTTCGGCAGTCGGAGGATATTGAATGTTGGTTGCGTATCGCTCTGCAAACCGCTTGGCAAATTGAGGGTATTCCCGAAGCGCTCACCCTCTACCGGGTCAACGGCGAAGGGCTGTCCGCGGACGTGACGAAACAGTTCGCCTCCTGGGAACAGATTATCGCCAAAACCGCCACCTACGCCCCGGACTTAATCGCCCGTTGGTTACCCGTCGCCAAAGCCTATCAATTGCGCTATCTGGCCCGCCGGGCCGTGCGCCTGAAAGCGCCGCGCCAAGCTCGGGAGTTAGTTCACCAGTCCCTGTCCACCCATTGGCGGATTCTGCTCTCCGAACCCCGCCGCACCCTCCTCACTATCGGCGCCGCCTATCTGTTAAACGTTCTCCCCTCCGGCGCTTACCGGGCCGTCGAAAGCGCCGTTTTGAAAATCACCGGCGCGGCCCAAGGGCGGAAAATTGGTCGGGAAGCCCAGAAGCGCCAAGTTTTGGCCGCGGTTTAGCTTGCCCTTATCACCCGGCCCCTTCTCCCAAAGCGGGAGAAGGGGAGTCAAAATCCCTCTCCCCGGTTCCTGAGCTTGTCGAAGGAGGGAGAGGGATTAGAGTAAGGGCTAAAAGTTTCAAGGTTACTAGTCGCAAAAACGAGATGCGCCCAAGTTAAACCCCAACTTAAACGAAGTTAGACAGTCCCTTAGACGGGATCGTAGATCGGCGCCGGCCATACTGAAAGAGTCAAGATTATCTCGCTCCTCAGAAGACCCAAGGAACCCCCATGAAACTCCTCCTCATCAGTTCCACCGGCGGACACTTCAACGCCCTCCTCCAACTCTCCAGTTTTTGGCAACAGCACGAGCGCCGTTGGGTCACCTTCAAAAGCGCCACCACGGAGAAGGCTCTAGAAAAGGAAACCGTCCACTGGGCCTACGGCCCCACGAATCGCAATCTTCCAAACCTGTTCCGTAACCTCCGTCTAGCGGCCCGAGTCCTCTTTCAGGAGCGCCCGGACGTCGTCCTCACCACCGGCGCCGGGGTGGCTGTTCCCTTTATCATCCTCGCCAAAGTCTTAGGCATACAGACCGTCTTTGTCGAGTCCTACACCCGAGTCAACGAACTCAGTCTTTCCGCCAAATTAGCCCTACCCTTTACCGACCACCTCTACGTCCACTGGGATTCTCTTCAACAAAAATATCCCCAAGCCCAGTTAATTCGCGCTTAGTCTCTATTTAAAAATTTAACGATACTTACTTACCTTCTAGGATACTCCCATGATTTTAATTACCGTCGGCACCGAAAAATTCCAGTTCAATCGCCTCATGCAGTGGATCGACCGCCTGATTACCCAAGGTTTTCTGGATCCCCAAAAAGAAGAAATCGTTATCCAAGCCGGCGCCTGCGCCTTTGTGCCCCAGGGCGCTCAGTCCCATCAAGTTCTCCCCGCGGATCAATTCCAAGCGCTGTTCCAACGGGCCCGCCTGATTATCGCCCACTGCGGCGA
>JAYKIZ010000330.1:0-4303 GCA_035285965.1 Cyanobacteriota bacterium
TTCCAATCGCTCCGCTCAATGTCCCGCAATAAATACACCGGAATTAAACCCCGATAGCGGCCGTCGCTGGCGCAGTAGTAGGGAGTAAACCAATTGTCGGCGCTGTCTAGGAGATAGGTCTGCGCGAACTCCGCTAGGGTTAACTCCGCGGAGACGACCCGAAACTGCCGGTTCACGGCGTCCCCGGCGGTTAGGGTTTGCAAAATCAGTTGCAGGGCGCTGAGTTGGTCGTAGCGTTGGGCGTTGCGCCAGACAAACCAGCCAATTAAACTCAACCAGAGACCGCTTCCTTCTCCCGCCAGAAAGACCAGTATTAAACCGGCGCCGATCCCCAGGGCGCCGAAAAACTGACCGCTCCGGGCAGCCCAACGGGTCGCCGTCAGACGGGCCTCTTGCCCTTTTTGGGCCCCGCCCTTCAGTTTCCAAACAATGGCCTTCAGCGCCTGACCCCCGTCCAGGGGCAGACCCGGCAGGAGATTAAACAGCGCCAAGAACAAATTCAGCCGCCCCACGTCCGCTAACATGAACCGCCCCACCCCGGCGCCGGGAAGCCAGGTTCCCGATTGACAGAGGAACCAGAGCGCCAAACTCACCGCCGGCCCCGCTAGCGCCACCGCCAGGGCCCCCTCCGGCGTCGCCGGCTCCCGCTCGATGGCCGCCACGCCTCCAAAGAGAAAGAGGGTAATGGAATTAACCCGAATACCCTGATAGCGAGCCACTAAACTATGGCCCAACTCGTGGAGGAGCACCGAGGCGAAGAGCAGTAACGCCAAGACAAAGCCGAGGAGAAACCCTAACCAGGGGGAACCCTGACGGAAAAAAAGCTGATTGAGTAAAGCGCCGTTGCTCCAGGTTAACAGCGCCGCGATCGCGAACCAGGAGCGATCCAAATAGAATGGAATGCCGAGAATATTCCCCAATTGCCAACGTCCTTGCATGATTTGGCCCGCCCTTGCCCGTGAGAGATAGTCCTTCTATGGTAGTCCCCCCTTCCGCGCCGAGACACCCTTTTCAACGACGGTTAACCCCCTTGGCGCTGGGCGCCGTCTGGATGTTGACCCTGGCCCCCGCCTTGGGACAACCGGCGCCGGAGGATTGGCCCGAAGAAGTTCTGCGGGGAGAAATTATCACCGAAGCCCGCTCTCCCTTGGACGGCCAACCCTTAACTGCGACGGAGTATTTGGAACTGGAAGAAGCCCTAGCGCTAGACGCGGTCGTTCCCCCCCGCCTCAGCCCCCGGATTCGGACGTTGATTTTCCTGCTCCGTCTGCGGAAATTCCTGCGACCGATTTTCCCCTTTATTCCCTAGGGTCTCCGGCGCCGGATTTTGCAGGAGGGATTTCAACCGTCCCAGCGCCGCGCCCAATTGCCCTTCGTTTAGGAGTCCGTTAATTAGGGTTAGCCCGCTGGTGGAGAGGAGCAGTTTATTAATATCGGCGCCGTTCTCCCGACCTCCCAAGCCCGGAAAAGAATAGATGCGAGATTCCCCTAACACCCCCGGTTGAGGCGCTAGGGCTTGGATCAGCGCCGGCAGGTAGGGCGTCAACTCCGGCCAGAGGGTTTTGACCAACTCCGCCGTCCGGTTGGCGTCGCTGAGGCTATTTTGGGCTTCGATCAACGCCTGTTGTCCCCGGGCCTCCGCCAGCGCCTTGTGTTGGTTGGCGTCCGCCAGGGTGCGAATAGACTCCGCCTCCAGTTCCGCGGCTTGACGGGCAATCTCCGCTTGGCGCCGGCGCCGGAAAACCTCGATTTCCACCACGTTTTGCTCCCCAATCCGGCGCTGGTCCGCGTCCTGTTGGGCGGCGATCAGGGTTAATTGCTGGGCCCGCTCCGCTTCCTCCACCGCCTGGGCCGTCATCACCCCCGCTTCCGCCTTGGCCCTGAGGGCTTCCGCCTCCAGGCGCTCTTTTTGCTTTTCGGCGATGGCGATGGCCGCTGTTTGCTGGGTCACCTGGGTTTTTTGCTCCGCTAGGGCAATTTCCGCCTGGGCTTGCAGGCGAGAGGCTTCGATGATTTTTTGGCGCTGGATTTCCGCCACCTCCGCTTCTTTTTTCTGGAGAGTTTGGGCCACTTTTAACTCTTTATTGCGCTCCTCTAGGGCGATATCGGCGGCAATTTGGCTATTTTGCACCGCCAGTTGTTTTTGGATGCGCTCTTCTTCCACCGCCCGCTCCTGGAGGATTTTATTGCGCTCGATTTTGGCCAACTCCTGATCCTTCGACTCCTGAATTTCCCGCTCCTGTTGGGCTTTTTGGGATTCAATTTCCTTGCGCCGGAGCATTTTCAGCATTTCGATCTCTTTTTGTTGGCTAATGTTGGCGTCTTCCTTTTGTTTGGCGATTTCTAAACTTTGCTTTTCCGCCGCCATTTCCCTCTGCTCAATAGCGACCTTAGTCGTCAGTTCCACTTCCCGTTTTTGTTGGATCGAATGCTGAATCGTTTCCGTCCGTAACCTGACTCCCTGAGCGTCGAAAAAGTTATTTTCATCGTAGGTGTCGCTTTCTTCAATTTCGGAAATAGCGATATTATTCAGGGTTAAGCCCACCTTTTTCAGATCCGCCTGAATTAAATTCAATACCTCGTCGGCAAAGCCCAATTTATCGGAATCCACCTCTGCTAATTTCTTCCGTTTCGCCGCGGCCCGGATGGCGTCGTCCGCCCGTTTTTCCAAAGAATCCTTGATATTTTCCTCCGTAATTTGCCCCTTTTTCGAGAGCCGCGCCGCCGCCGTTAAAATATCGTTGCGGTCGGGATTAATACAGACATAAAAGGTCACCCGCATATTGGCCCGCATATAATCCTGGGTGCGCACCGCCAAATTCCCCGCCCGCACCACATCGATGGAAATTTCCCGCAGAGAAACCCGAGTGACTTCATGAAAACCGGGAATGACGATACAACCGCCGTGGAGAATCACCAACTGCTCTTTTTTAAAGACCCCCCCAGTGCGGACAATGGCTTCGTTATTCGGCGCGATGACGTAAAACCGGGTGTAGATAAAAATGGTCATTAAGACCAAAAGCACCAGCGCCACTAAAATCAGGGGAAAGAGCAACAAGCCGCTCATCCCCCCCGTTAGGGGCAACGCCTGGGCGACCCAAGCCCTTTCTTGAGGAACCAGCGCCGGCTCTTCCTCCCAAGATTCTGGGGAGAGGGAGGGCAGGCTTTGCAAAAAGGCGAGCCAAAATTTCATAGGTTCTCCTGGAGTAAATAGCCTTCTCCCATCCTAGCCCCAATCCCCCAAGGCGGCGCTCGACCTGCCAGCACTAGCCTCAGTTCCCTTGCTCTAGTTCCCTCCGCGTAGGGGTTAGATTGACTAACAGAGACGGTCGCCCTCTGATGCTCAATATTGCTTGGGGAATTTTATGACAGATTTTTTGCAACTCCTTTGATTCAAGAAATCATTCAAAGTAATAGTATTTATCTCATTACCTATAACATCGAACAGGAGATAATCTCCCAACGGATACCCTTACCCAATACCGCCAATACATCCAGCAAATCCTAAGTCGTCATGCTCAACAGGTCTGGGATCAACGTATTTAAGCTCAAATAATTGTTGACCCAGAGAGAGACCATTATCAACTTTTGTCTGTCGGTTGGCGGGATTCTAAACGAGTCTTTGGGGTAGTCATTCATGTTGATATTATCGATCACAAAATTTGGATTCAACAAGACGGGACAGAAATTGGCGTTGTCAATGAACTACTAGAACTCGGCGTGCCTAAAACAGATATTGTGCTTGCGTTTGATCCGCCTCACCTCCGCAAATACACAACCTTTGCGATCGCTTAGGGCGTAAAGCTATGAAGCAGACAGTTTAGAACGGACGTTCTTGGTCTAAAGTTAATGTAATCTTTAAACAGAGGTCAGGTTAGAACTGGGAACTTGACGTAAGAAGATAGCGCCGATTCCTAAAAACAACGCCAACGAGGCCATGGCTAAACGTTGATCGCCGGTCAAACTGCTGACGCCGCCAAACAGCAGGGGGCCGACAATGGCCGCCAATCGTCCCGCCAAAGCGTTAAAGCCAAACAGTTCGGCGGCCTGATTCTCCTGAACAAGACGAGCAAACCAGCCTCGACAAAAAGCTTGGGTGGAGCCGAAAATCAGTCCTAATAAGACCGCTAAAACTAAAGGGGTGGCGGGATCGGCGCTGAAGGTCATAATGGCGACGGCTAATCCCCAGAGCGATAATAAGCCGTATAAGAGCCGATGAGCGGAAAAACGATCGCCGAGGAAACCGAAGAGGATGGTGGCGGGAATGGAAACGAGGTTAAATAACACCCCATATTGAAGAATT
>JAYKIZ010000331.1:0-10025 GCA_035285965.1 Cyanobacteriota bacterium
ATAAGCACAACGGAAGGTTGAGAGGGTCGAGTGATAATTATAGGCAAATGGTCACTACAGACTTGCTCCATAATATCTTCTAGCTTTTCCTGAGCGAATGAATTGCTTACAGCGTTCATGATGAGTCCCGGTAATTAGCAACGGGTCAATTATAGCACAGCGCCGAAAGTACAACAAAACAGAATCTTTTAACTGTAAATTTTGTCGACTTTATTTTAGTCTAACAGCGCCGGCGGCGGGAAAGAGCCGTTGAGTCGTCACAGTGCTGGAAACGAAAGAACAAAAACTTTTCAAGGACAGAGATCGGCGCTTGTTTTTTTGTCTGGAAAAATGACTGGCACGGATTGTAAACGAAGGGTTAATTAATGTTTTTTTGTGACAAGACACTATCTAAATAGAGAGTATCTGGACAGATATCTTGTCCATTAGGCCAAGCAATTGTCCCATCTAGGACATAAACTTGTTTAAAGTATTGTTCATTTTTTAGTTCCTGAAAGACTCCAAAATCGAGGATATGGGAGCAATCATATATTTTTTGTTCTCCACTGGAAAAAGTTAAATATAGATAATAGTTTGGCAAGACTTGAACGGTTTTAACTCTAGGATTCATAATTTATCTAAGTGGTTCAATTTTGTAGGGGAGTTGTCCAGACACGGCGAGTTCCCAGTTTGCCATTAGCTCGTCTTTATGCAATTCAACCCAGGCTTGAAGTAGTTTCATTTTGGAGTTGGGCATCGAGCCTTCCAGGATGTCGCCATTGGGAATGGCAAGGATAACCTCGTTGTCTTGGTATTTCGCATGAATATGAGGGCATTTATGTCGTTTGATCAAAACATTAGTGTCAAGGACTAGTCTCAGTTTCGTCATTTTCTAGGAGAATTGCTAAAATTTCTGGCGTTAATCCATTGGCTTGTGCTTCTTGGCGAATGGCATTGGTAATATTGTTTAAGGTATCTTCTTCTAGGGTTCTTTGAAAAAGAAGATTAAGTAAAAATTGGATTTGCTCTTTTTTTTGTGGGGAGTATTCCTGATAAGTTTTAGCAATTTTAGGATCGATGTTTAGGGAAATTGTTGCCATAGGTCAAGGAATGGGGTTTTGAGATGATTATAGCACAGTGCTGAAAGTACAAAAAATTGAAACCTTTTAACTGTAAATTTTAGCGCCTTCATTTTAGTCTAACAGCGCCGGCAGTGGACAAGCGCCGTTGAGTTGTTACAGAGCCGAAAGTACAAGGCAAAAACTTTTCAATGGCAGAGATCGGCGCTTTTCTTTTCGCCGCAGAGAATGACCATTGCTGAATAATGAAGGTTATAATTAAATCTGAGTAGGCTTCACGGCGATGACGACAGTTCAAAAGAACAACCGTAAGAGAATCATCATAAATTTCATAGCGCACTCGATAATCTCCGATTCTAATACGATATTCTTTTTCTGTGCCTTTCAATTTTTTACTACCGAGAGGACGGGGGTCATCAGATAGTTTTTTAACTTTTTCAATAATTCTCACAGTAATTTCTTGGGGTAACTTTTTAATCTGTTTTTGAACGGGCTTGGGCACAATGACTTTATAGCTCATCGATTATGCTAGATTAATCGATTATGCTAGATTAATTGGCAAGAAATTCTTCTAGGGTCTGATAGTCACCCTCTTGATACGCTTGTTTTGCTTCTTGGACTTCTGACAGTATTTCGGCACTATTTTCCCAAGCTTCTTCAGTTTCAAATATCTTATCTTCGAGTATTTCTAACAATTCTTTTTGTTCATCCCAATTTAAGGACTGAAAAGCTTGAATGAGAGATTCAAGAGGAATAGACGAGTTAATCGTTGTCATTCTTTATAAAAGGCGTGGATTACAAAAGGCGACTCCTATTTTAGCATAAATTAGAAAGATGGGATTTTTGGGTCGATTCGAGCACAGCGCCGAAAGTACAACAAATCAAAACTTTTAACTGCATGCAAATTTCAGCGCCTTCATTTTAAGAACCAGCGCGGCTTCTCCCTGATAACTGATAACTGAAATCTGTCATCTGTCATCTGAAATCTGTTTAAAGGGTGTCTTGGTATTCCTGGAGAAGGGCCAAAATGTCGGCTAGTTGTCGTCGGTGGAGGGGATTGGGGTCGAGTTGGTATTGGATGAGCGCAATACGGTATCGAGTTTCGATTCGAGTTCGGCGAGCTTGGCGTTCTGCCTCCTCAAGTCTTCGGTTTCTTTCCTCAAGTCTTCGGTTTCTTTCCTCAAGTCGGCGTTGAGACTCCTCAATTCTAAAGTTCTCTTCTCTAGCTCGGTACTCCGCTTCTCGGAGTCGGTATTGAGCTTCCTCAATTCTAAAGTTCTCTTCTCTAGCTCGATACTCCGCTTCTTGGAGTCGGTATTGAGACTCCTCAATTCTAAAGTTCTCTTCTTCAGCTCGGCGTTGCTCCTCCTCAAGGATTCGACATCGTTCCTCAAAACGGACAAACCCCCGTAGGATTTGATCAGCCACCAGCACGCCGAACGTAATCCCCGCCAGCAGGAGGCTGGCCCATTGGGGGATGGGGAGGTCGTAGTTTCGGAATTGGAGGCGGTCATAACTGAGAACGACACTGGTTAAAAAGAGCAGGAGAGTCGCCAGGATGGCGATAAAGGTCTGAATGTCAAACATGGCGCTCTACTTCCGGCTCCTTCATTATAAAGCGGAGGCTATATCAAGCACTAAAGCACAGCGCCGGTCTTAACCGGGTTTTCAGGATTATCTCAGGAGATGGAGCGGATGAAACGGTTAATTCTTTTGGGGGGCGGTCATAGTCACGCCCTCGTTTTAAACCGCTGGCGCCGGCGCCGGTTAAGGGAGGTTAACTTAACTCTGGTGAGCGATGTCCGCTACGGCCCCTACTCCGGGATGTTGCCGGGGTATTTAGGCGGGTTTTATGCCTACGACGAAACCCATCTGGATCTCCTCGCTTTGGCCGAAACCGCCGGCGCCGAGTTGATTCTCGACCGAGCCGTCGGGCTGGACGCCCAAGCCTGTTCTCTTAGCCTGGGCAGTGGCCAGAGGCTTAATTTTGATCTGCTTTCTCTGGATATTGGCTCCACTCCGGCACTCGATAAGATCGCGGGTCAGGAAGGGATTACTCCCGCAAAACCGGTTCCTCAATTTTTGCAAGCTTGGGAGCGCTTTTTAACCGAACCGGGTCCCGTGGCTATTATCGGCGCCGGTATCGGCGGGATCGAGTTGGCGCTCAATATTGAGGCCCGTTTACGGAGAGAGGGAATGTTAAAGCCGGAAATTTCTTTATTTCATCGGGGACTCCGTTTACTAGACGGCTATCCTTCCCCGGTCGGCGCTTTTCTCTTGGATTTACTGCGCTCCCGAGGCGTCCAGGTTGAGTTAAACGCCGCGGTTAGCGCTGTGGTTGAGCAAAGAGTCATAGCGGCCCAACGGGAATTTGGCCCCTTTGCCTGGGTCATCGGCGTTACCCAAAGCCAAGCGCCGGCGTGGTTAAAAACAAGCGGTCTAGAAACCGATTCAGGCGGCTTTATCGCCGTTAATTCCTATCTCCAATCCCTCTCCCATCCTTGGATCTTCGCCGCCGGGGACATTGCTAGCTTTAGCTCTCGCCCCTTACCGAAGGCGGGGGTTTTCGCCGTCCGCCAGGGCTTGCCCCTAGCTCGCAACCTGGAAAACGCTCTCCAAGAACGCCCCCTCCGCTCCTACCGTCCCCAACGGCGCTATCTCAGTCTCATCGGCGCCGGCGATCAAACCGCCCTCGCCCTCTGGGGCGCTTACTGGGGCTATTCCCCCCTCTATTGGCGTTGGAAAGAATACTTAGACCGGCGCTTTATGGCTCAGTTTCCCCGCACAACAGCGCCGGTTCTAGAACAACAGAGTCTTGCAATCTTTGGAGATAACGCTCAAGAACTTGAAAATATTGCGGTTGAAGGCGATAGTACATCCAGCGACCCTCCTGCCGCCCCTCAATCAGACCCGCGGAGCGAAGGGTTTTAAGATGAAACGAAAGCTTAGATTGGGCGACGCCCAAAGCCTCGGAGAGTTCGCAGACGCACCGCTCCCGTTCCCGCAGTTCCTCTAAAATTCGCAGGCGCCAAGGATCGGAAAGGGCGTGAAAGCCCGCTAAAAGTTCGAGCTGAAGGGCTTTGCGACAACTTGCGAGGGTGTTAACCATGACCAACCCAACCGTGTGACATTTTTCCACCTTAACAAGTTTTCGGCGGCAACGTCCTGGCGACTAGGATTATTCCCCCCGCCCGTCTTGGTAGAGACAAAAGTTAAAGAGATCAAAAAATCCGCCCACTAGGCTACAGGTCGCGCCGATGACTAGGAGGCCGGGCCAGGGGGAGCCGGCGCCAAAGACGGTCAATATTTGTAAAAGTTGGCTCACCCCCATTTCGCCGAGACTGGTTAACCAAGGCACCCAACTCAGGAGCCAGAGACCCCAGAGAAGGGCGCAGAGTAAGAGAATGGGGGCAGTAAAGCTGAAAAACGTCGTTAAGACGAGGGAACGCAAGAGATTGGACATGGGGAAGGCTCTCCTGACCCAGGCGCCGCCTGGATACGACAGGGAATACCTACAGAGTAGGCCCTCTGGTCAGAAATGACGCGATTTTTGGAGAAATGTTTAAAAATCTTAAATCTTTATTAAAAAGCTTAAGAGCTTGCTTCTCAAGATGTAAATAAATGTCACAAAAGGGTACAGGGTCTAGTCCTGGGGGCGGTGGCGCCAAGCTCAGGCGGTTTGCAGAAAAATCATTCTCGGAGAACTTTTCCCAATGAAGGAGTTACCATCGGTTTGAGTACTGCCTTAACCTTTCTTAACCAATCTACGGACGCGAAAGGGAGACAGCGCCGGATTGGGGAAGAGATTGGGATTAGCTCTCTAGCCCTGGCGGCGCCGGTTCGCCGCAGAGACGATGGATTTCAATCATTCGCTCAAATAACCAGGGCGCCTCTTGCCGATAGCGGGGAATGCGAGCGAGGGGACTGAGGAGGGCCGCGGCGCTGAGATCCGCGATGGAAAAGGCGTCGCCGACCAGGTAAGGACGCTCTCGCCAAGGTGAGAGAATCTCGAGGGCCAGCGCAAGGCTCTCCTGGGCCTGTTGCACAGCCGCCGAGTTCATCCCGTATTGCCAGCGCACAATTTGGATAACGGCTTGACTGCTCCAAGACGGGTCTAGATTCCGCCCTTCCCCGGCTCGAAAGTCATAATACGCAAAGCGGACGGCCGGGCCGACGCTTTCATCGAGCCAATCTTCCCAGAGCCAGACTTGGCGGGCCAGTTCAGGGCTGGTCGGGATATAGCTCGGGTTAGGCTGGTAGCTTTCTAAGTAACGCAAAATGGCGCTGGAATCCCCAATCGCCTGGGGTTGGCCGGCGCTTTGGGGCAGGAGAACCGGCAGGGTCGCCAAACCCGTCAGGGGTTGGACGGTCAGTCGGTGCAGGCCGGGGGAAAGGTTTTGGGTCTGGTAGGGGATAGATTTATAACCTAGGGCCAGGCGGGCTTTGCGACAGTAGTGGGAAGTGCTAAATTGCAGGAGACGCATCACTTTAAGTTTTCTCCCCATCGTTTTTCAGATCCCTGCGGATAGGGCGGGCAAGATCCAAACCGACGAAGGATATTGGACAGGAACCTACTGGCTTAGACCGTGCTGGAGCGCGAAACGGACTAATTCTGTGCGGCTGTTAGTGCCGGTTTTACTAAAAAGGCGGCTAACGTATTTTTCCACGTTCCGCACGCTGGTTTTGAGTCGGGAGGCGATTTCTTTGTTCATTAAGCCCTGGGAAACCAGGTCTAAAATATCCTGTTCCCTCGGGGTTAGATCCACGGCGATGGGGGAGGGGGTCACCGTTAAACCGGCGCCGCCTTGACCCAGTTGTTCTTTGAGGGTGCGAATTTCCTGGTAAATTTCCTGCAACTTGGCCGATTCACTGTTGAGATCCTGGGCCGCTCGCCGCCGGGCCAACAGATTTTTCACAATGGCTTCCAGTTCGTCCGGGTCGAAGGGCTTGGATAAGTAGGCGTCGCAACCGGCTTGGTAACCCTGAATCCGATCCATGGTCATGCCCCTGGCGGTGAGAAAAACCACGGGTAAGTCGGCGAAGCGGGGATCGGCCCGCAGTTGAGCTAAGAATTGGTAGCCGTCTACCTTGGGCATCATCAAATCCGTAATCACCAGCGCCGGGAGATGGCGTTGGAGATACTCCCAGGCTTCCGTCGCATTACTGGCGGCCTGAACTTGAAACTCGCCGCTATCTTCCAGAAAGGCTTGCACGGATTCCCGCACGCCGGGTTCGTCGTCAACAAGGAGGAGGGGAGTCGGTTCGGTCATGGCAGGGATTTTCTAGGGCGCCGTCCCTACCAAACTACCATAGATATTCCGGCCAGAGGTTGCGGGAAACCAATCCCACAAAAAAACGCTTAAGCGCCTTGCCGGTTTAAGCCTAAGCCTCGATAAACTCTCCCATCCGGCGAAACTTTTGATATCTCAATTCCCGGCGCTGGCTGGGAGTCAGACAGGAGAGATTTTCCAAGTTTGCCAACAGCGCCTGTTTAAGACGTTGAGCCGCGGCGATGGGGTTGGTATGGGCGGCGCCGGAGGGTTCCGGCACAATTTCGTCGATGATTTTCAGGTGTTTCAGATCTTGGGAGGTAATTTTCAGCGCCACGGCGGCCTTGTCGGCCTTTTTGGCGTCCTTCCAGAGGATGGCGGCGCAGGCCTCGGGGGTCGCCACGGTATAGACGGCGTGCTCTAGCATCAACACCCGGTCGCCGACGCCGATACCCAGAGCGCCGCCGGAGCCGCCTTCGCCGATGACGGTGCAGAGGATGGGCACGTCAAAGCTAAACATCTGGCGGAGGTTGTAGGCGATGGCTTCCCCCTGACCCAATTTTTCGGCGTCCACCCCAGCCCAAGCGCCAGGGGTGTCGATAAAGGTAATAATCGGCATGCCAAAGAGTTCCGCGTGTTCCATTAGCCTTAGAGCCTTGCGGTAACCATTCGGCGCCGGCATCCCGAAATTGCGGGCCACATTATCTTTGGTGTCTCGGCCCTTTTGGTGGCCGAGAATCACCACCGGGCGCCCCTCCAGCCGAGCCACGCCCCCCACCAAGGCCGGATCGTCGTAGCCCCCCCGGTCGCCCCGCATCTCGAACCAGTCGTCGGCGATGGCTTGGATATAGTCTAAAGTGCTAGGACGGCGGGGATGGCGGGCCAATTGCAAGCGTTGAGCGGGCGTCAAGTTCTCGAAAATTTCCCGCCGCAACTGGTCGGCCCGGCGCTCCAGTTGGGTTAACTGCTCGGAAAAATCCACATTTTTTTCCTGGGCCAATTCCCGAATTTGGCGAATCTTCTCCTCTAGCTCGTAGAGGGGTTTTTCAAAATCCAACAGAAAGATCCGTCGTTCGCTCTTGCTCATGGGTCGGGATTTCGGCCTCGGAGGATGGGGTAAGCTCTTTATTTTATAACGCCGGCGTCGGGGCGCCGTTTTCTTTGTTAAGTCTTGCAACAAGACGGCGCCGGGGAGTTCCCTAGCCTTTAAGATACCGTTCATTCATCTAAAATTTTGAGGATTTTTTATGTCTTTCACCGCCCTCAGCCTGCTCGCCACCGCTGTCCCCAGCACCACCCCCTGGAATTTTAAAGTGGCCGCCGTGATGATTCTCTGCAACATCGTCGCCATCGCCATTGGCAAACTCACTATTCAGAAACCCAACGTCGGCGCTCCCATGCCCGCGGCCAATTTCTTCGGCGGCTTTGGTCTCGGCGCCGTTTTAGGCACCACTAGCTTTGGCCACGTCCTCGGCGCCGGAGTGATTCTGGGTCTAGCCAGCGCCGGAGTCCTCTAGTCTGGCCAACGTCCTGGGGTAGAATCGAAAAGCACGTTTTACCCCAGAGCGCTCATGGGCAACAGTTTCGGCCAACTTTTCCGCGTCGCCACCTTTGGCGAATCCCACGGCGGCGGGGTCGGGGTCGTGGTGGATGGTTGCCCGCCCCGGTTGGCCTTGACGGAAGCGGATATTCAACAGGATTTAGACCGGCGCCGGCCGGGGCAAAGCAAGATTACCACGCCTCGCCAGGAAAGCGACCAGTGCGAGATCCTCTCCGGGGTCTTTGAAGGGCAAACCCTAGGCACCCCCATCGCCATTTTGGTGCGCAATAAAGACGCCCGCTCCCATGACTACGACGAGATGGCGCTGAAATACCGTCCCTCCCACGCCGACGCCACCTACGACGCCAAGTACGGCATTCGCAACTGGCAGGGGGGCGGGCGCTCTTCCGCTCGGGAAACCATCGGCCGGGTGGCCGCTGGCGCCATTGCCAAGAAGATTCTGACCCAAAGCGCCGGGGTGGAAATTGTGGCCTATGTGAAAAGTATTCAAGACCTAAGCGCCGAAGTTGACCCGGAAACCGTCACCCTAGAGCAGGTAGAAAGTAATATCGTTCGGTGTCCCGACCCCGTGATGGCGGAGAGAATGATCGCCCGCATTGATCAAATTCGCAGAGAACAGGATTCTTTGGGGGGCGTAGTGGAGTGCGTGATACGTCGAGCGCCGAAGGGATGGGGGGAACCAGTGTTTGATAAATTAGAGGCGGATTTAGCCAAGGCCATGCTCTCCTTACCCGCCACCAAGGGCTTTGAAATCGGCTCCGGTTTTGGCGGCACCCTACTCTCGGGCAGTCAGCACAACGACGAGTTTTATCAAGAGGGGGCGGAGTGGCGCACCCGCACCAACCGCTCCGGCGGTGTCCAGGGCGGCATTAGCAACGGCGAGCCGATCCTCTTCCGGGTAGCCTTTAAACCCACCGCCACCATCGGCAAGGCTCAGAAAACCGTCAGCCGGGAGGGGGAGGAAACCACCCTGGCGGCCAAGGGGCGCCACGACCCCTGCGTTCTCCCTCGGGCTGTGCCCATGGTGGAAGCCATGGCGGCGCTGGTTCTGTGCGACCATCTGCTCCGTTTTCAAGCCCAATGCAAAACGCTATGACGGAACTCACCCTGACGAATCCTTGGTTAACAGCGCTTCTAGTGAACGGCGCCCTCGGCTTGGTCGCCTGGCTCCTGCCCAAAAAACTCCTGACCCCCCAGGGCTACCTCCACGCCGGGATTTTAGGCATTGGCCTCTGGGGAACCCTGGGCTGGCGGGGCTATGTAGTGATTCTCGCCTACTTTGTCTTCGGCTCCGCCGTCACCCGTCTGGGTTTCGCCCAAAAGGAACGGCTGGGAATTGCCGAAGGGCGCTCCGGTCTGCGGGGACCGGAAAATGTTTGGGGGTCGGCGGCCACGGCACTGGCCTGCGGGTTATTGACTTTAATTTGTCCCGAAAGTTGGCTTCCCCTTTTAACCTTGGGCTATGTCGCCAGCCTCAGCGCCAAATTGGCGGACACGACAGCCAGCGAAGTGGGGAAAGCCTATGGACAACGCACCTTTTTAATTACCACCCTGAAACCGGTTCCCAGAGGGACAGAGGGCGCCGTTAGCTTGGAAGGCACCCTGGCGGGCTTGGGGGGCGGTTTAGTTTTGGCGCTAACGGGTTGGGCCGCTGGTTTGATTACCCCTTGGGGCGTTGTTCTGGCCGCCAGCGCCGCCTTTGTGGCCAATACTCTGGAAAGTCTCATCGGCGCCGCCTTGCAAACTCGCTGGTCTTGGCTAACAAATGAACTGGTTAATGGCGTTAACACTGCCCTCGGCGCCGCAGTGGCCATTGGCTTAGCCCAGCTAGGACGCTAACCCCAAGGCGCCCTTGGCCTAGATATGATAGAAACATTTATTTATACAGCCTGTTGTGGGAGACTCCGGCGCTGGCTCATCGTCTATTTTCACTACCCACTGGGGATTATCCCCCGTTCCCTAGGACCCCAACCCCATGCGAGTTCTGCTCATTTATCCCTGTTTTCCCCCCACCTTCTGGTCCTATGAAAAAATTCTGGAGTTGGTAAACCGCAAGGTTTTACTGCCGCCCCTGGGCTTAATCACCGTGGCGGCCATTTTGCCCCAGACCTGGGAGTTTAAACTGGCGGACCGCAA
>JAYKIZ010000332.1:0-5138 GCA_035285965.1 Cyanobacteriota bacterium
CTTTGGCAAACCGACGGCCGACCCATGAGCGGCGACATCGGTAAGGGAGCGACCCAGCCCGCCATTCGTTTTGCCCAGGCGGTATTAAACGCGGGACTGCCGGGTTTTATCCAACTGGCCGGAGGCGTCAACGCTCATACCGTTCCTAAATTAGAAGAATTGGGTCTTTTGAACGGCGCCGTTCCCCGGATCAACGGCTTAGCCTACGGCAGTTACGCTCGGGTTTTGCTCCAGGATTTATTGCCGGAGACCGAACCCCTGGAGCGTTACCCCGATCGCTTAACAACGGCGCTGGAGCGGGCGAGACAGATAGCGGTTATCAGCGAACAGTTATCAGTGAGCGCTCATAATTAGTACGTTTAAAAAGTTATTTGTAATTTCTTATATTCTCCTATGGTAGATTGGTAAGTGTTAATTTTCGTTAAAGCCCAGAAGACTCAGGGAATTTTGTGGGAATATGGTCGGGAGTTCCTTTGCGAATAATCGCTGTATTCGGTAATTAAGATTAGACCTATGGCTTTGCAATTAGGCGACGTTGTGCCCGATTTTACCCAGGAATCCAGCTTGGGGCCCATCTCCTTCCATGAATGGATTGGCGACAGTTGGGCTGTGCTGTTTTCCCACCCCGCCGACTATACCCCCGTGTGCACCACGGAATTGGGGACTGTGGCCCGCCTCAAACCGGAATTTGACAAACGCAATGTCAAAGTCATCGCCCTCAGCGTCGATGACGTGCCCTCCCACCAGGGCTGGATTGGGGATATTAACGAAACCCAAAACACCGCGGTCAACTACCCCATTTTGGCCGACGGCGATCGTAAGGTCTCCGACCTCTACGGCATGATCCACCCCAACTCCCTCAATAACCTGACGGTGCGCTCGGTCTTTATCATCGACCCCCAGAAAAAACTGCGCTTGACCTTCACCTATCCCGCCAGCACGGGTCGGAACTTTGACGAGATCCTCCGGGTGATCGACTCTCTCCAACTCACCGACTACCATCAGGTGGCCACCCCCGCCAACTGGAAGGACGGCGACGACTGCGTAGTAGTGCCTTCTATCCCCACGGAAGAAGCGAAAGCCAAATTTCCCAAAGGGGTGAAGGAAATTAAGCCTTACCTGCGGATGACGCCCCAACCCAATAAGTAGAGGGTTGTCCAGAGCTGAGAGAGATTCACCGCCCCGCCCCTCCGCGGGAGGGAAATCGTAACGCTGAACTTGTCTGCGATCAATTCCCCTCCTTTGGAGGGGTGGCAGGCGTAGTCTGACGGGGTGGTCAGCCCTTCTATCATCGTAGATAGCCTCTAAAGGCTAAGTTTAAAACCTCTTAACAACTTTACAGATGGTCTAAAAACGCCTGACCCGACACCTGGGCCTGACGAATAATCTGGCGCAGGGTCGGGGGTTTGAGTTCTGTCTTGACCGGCACCGGCACCGAAATTTCGTACTGCTCCGTTTTTTTGAGAATGACATGGGAGCCGTTCTGACGGTCTTGTTTAAACCCGAGACGCATAAGAGCGTTAATGGCGGCGCGGCTAGAAATATTGGTGAGTCTAGAGGCGGGCAAACTGGCCGCGTCAGTGGAATCTAAGTCGTCATTCTCTTCCCCAAGGGAGTCGTCAGTTTCCCAGCGCCGTTGATAACCCGCCACCTGTTCCCGCAGGGCGTAATTCTGACCCTTGAGGAGTTGATTATCTTGATGGAGGGCTTCGTTGGTCGTCAGTAGCTCTTGAATTTCCCCCTGTAGGCGCTGGTTTTCATCTAGGGCGTAGTTGGCGTATTCCCGTTGCACGGCGCTTTCCTGCCGGGCTTGCTCCACCATGGTTTCCAACTCCTGGACGGGCAGAGACTGAAGTTGCTGGGAGAGTTGCCGGACTTTCTCCTGGGATTCGTCCCGTTGCTGGCGGAGGGTCTGGATCTGTTGCCCGAGGGCCCGGGCCCGCTCCTCCGTTCGGCGCTGGCGCTCCTGGGCCTGAAGGAGGCGGGTTTGTAATTCTTGGAGATGACTGTCGTCTTCTTGGGTTCCTTCCAACTCCGCCAACTTGTTTTCATAGTCGGCGATGGCTTGTTGCAACCCTTGGATCTGACTGGCTTGCTGGCTCTGGGTTTGTTGGAGTTCCGCCCGAGCGCCTTCCAATCGATGGATCAAGTAGCTGTTTTGGCGAGTTCGCTCTCCTAAATCCCCCCGCAGGGATTCCGCTTCTTCCTGGAGTCGCAAATGGAGGCGTTGGGATTGTCCCAAGGCTCGGTTGAGTTTGCGTTGCTCCCGGCGCCAAAGTTGCCGTTTGGTTCTCAAATATTCAACGCTTGTCCAAACTGCGGCGCCGCCCCAGAGAGAAGAGAATAAAATGAGGCTATACAGTTCAAAACGACTGCTAGCCCGATGGGGAGTCCGAATCCAATCCCTTAAATCTTGACGGAAGGCGGGGGGCGGATTGCGGAGATAATAGACCCGGCCAATGATTTTTCCAGTTTTCGGATAGGGCTGGGGTAGGCGCTCAGGGCTATCAGCGTGGGGAAAGAGTCCCTGGGGATGAAGGCTGGGAGGATCCCAGAGAAAATCAAAGGGATGTTGGGCTAAGTCTTTTTGCGCCAGAAACCGGCGCCAGCGATCTTCTCCCCACTGGAGGGGCCGAGACAGCGCCAGAATACGTTTACCTTGAGGATCGGTGAGGACGAGGCCAAACTGACCGTCGTTACTGTCCAGAATCGCCTGTAGCGCCGCTTGATCCCCCCGCCGGAGCGTTAGGGAGAGGGTCGGGGGGAGAGTATGGGCCAGGAGGTTAAATTCCAGGGTTTGGGCCCGGTAGCGAACACCGCGCCAATGACCGTCGTAGGCTTTGTAGATCAGACCCAACCCTAGGATCAGGGCGACTATTTCAATTCCCAGCAAACGAACCAAAGCGGCGCCGATCCGTTGGAGGCGCTGAGGCGAGGGAAAAGACGGTAGCCAAGAAAGGGGTTTCATCCGCTGGGGTCGGGAAGGCGGGAGTCTTTCTACTCTAAAACGACTTTAAAGCTCAGAGATAAAACAGGGATAAAAAAAGAGAGCGCCGGATTCGCTCTCTGGGTGAGTGACAGGGTTAAGAGGAAAAAAACTAATCCTCAACGGCGGCGAGGGCCAATTCCTCGTCATCCTCCAGCGCCGGGGGAATATCCAGAACCTCTTCCTCCGCCACCGGCCGGCCTTCCGCTTCCGCCAGCAGTTTTTGGCGATATTTCTCCGCCATTTCCTCGGCTTTTTCGTACACCAAATCCCGATTGTCCAGCATGGCGCCGGGTTCCGGTTCCAGTTGCTTGGTGGAAAGGGAAATGCGGCCCCGCTCGGCGTCGAGGTCGATAATCATTACCTTCAACTCGTCGTTGACATTGAAAACGCTGTGGGGCGTGTCGATGTGATTGTGGGAAATTTCCGAGATGTGGAGCAGACCGCTGACTCCGCCAATATCGATGAAAGCGCCGTAGGGTTTGATGCCCCGGACGGTGCCCACCACCACTTGACTCACTTCGAGGCCGTTCATCTTCCGTTCCACTAAGGCCCGCCGGTGACTGAGAACCAGACGATTCCGTTCTTCGTCCACTTCCAAAAACTTGAGGGGTAAATCTTCGCCCACTAAATCTTCTTTGGTTTCCTTAGCGCTGATGTGGGAGCCGGGGATAAAGCCTCGCAGACCTTCGATGCGGACGAGGGCGCCGCCCCGGTTGGTGGCGAAAACGCTGGAGCGCACGGTGACGTCTTCGGTTTGCAGTTGTCGCACCCGCTCCCAGGCCCGCATGTATTCAATCCTGCGGATAGAGAGGGTCAATTGCCCGTCTTCGTTTTCGTCGGTGAGAATAAAAAATTCCCGGGTCTCGTTGGGTTGGAGCACCTCTTCCGGCGCGTCCACCCGGTTGATGGACATTTCCTGAATGGGAATGTAGGCGGCGGTTTTGGCGCCGATATCAATGAGGGCGCCTCTCGATTCCATGGTGAAAACCGTCCCGGGGACAATGTCGCCAGGGCTGAAATGGTAGTCGTACTTGTCGAGAAGGGCGGCGAAGTCCTCGTGGGTAAAGGCGATGGGTTTAGCGGTCGTAGTAGGTTGGCTGGCCATGTATGTTTAAAGTCCTAGTCCCTTAAGCTCCATATTGTGGGGGGTGCTTGCCTCCTGTTACTTAGTATTCAAGCCAGGATACAGACCCTTTATCATAGCCCATCCCCCGCCTTTGGGGAAGACTGTTTCCAAATCCCGGAGCGGTTGGAAATTTTCTGTTATGATCCTGAGGGCCTTTGGCTGTCCCCCCGTTCCCCGTCGCTCCCGTTTTGATGAGAGAGGAATTACCTGGAAGCGGCTGGTCTCTCCGCGAACGAGACCCCGAAACGATCCGCCGCCTGATGCCCCTGTGGGAATGGTTTTATCGTTATTATTTCCGGGTGGAAACCCAGGGTTGGGAGCGCCTACCGGAAGGTCGAGTCTTAGTGGTCGGCTCCCATAACGGCGGCCTCTCCTCCCCGGACATGATCATGATGATCTACGACTGGTTCCGTCATCAGGGCTACCAGCGCCGGATTTATGGCTTAATGCACCCGACGGTCTGGAAAATTAACCGTCCCCTAGCGGAGTTGGCCGTTAAAGTGGGCGCGGTTCAAGCCCATCCCCGCATGGCCCTGGCGGCCCTGCAATCCGGCGCCAGTGTTTTGGTCTATCCCGGCGGCGCCCAGGACGTCTTTCGCCCCTTTAGCGAGCGCCACCGGATTCATTTCGCCGGTCGCAAGGGCTTTATTAAATTGGCTCTGCGGGAAAACGTGCCCATTGTGCCGGCGCTGTCCCTCGGCGCCCACGAAACTTTGTACGTTATTGGGGATTGCTACGAGCAGATGAAACAACTCCACGATTGGGGTCTGCCTTGGCTGTTTAACATTGACCCCGTGGTCTTTCCCATTTACCTCGGTTTGCCCTGGGGATTAGCCCTCGGGCCCCTGCCCCACCTGCCCCTGCCTTTAAAAATGCGCACCTACGTCGGCGAACCGATTCGCTTTGAACGCTACGGCGCCGACGCCGCCAACGACCGGATCTACGTCCAGGCCTGCTATGACCAGGTGGTTAAAACCATGCAGAGCCAACTGGACGCCTTAGTGGCGGCGGCGCCTAAAAACT
>JAYKIZ010000333.1:0-3665 GCA_035285965.1 Cyanobacteriota bacterium
CCTAAACAGCCGCCGCAGGACAAACCTTGAGACCGATTGATCGCCATAGTCTTTCACTCCCTGGGCCTATTTTTTCTTCAGCTTAGCGAAGACTTTTTCGGTTTAATAACCCTGCTCCGCTAAAAAATCCAAGGTGATCTCCGGCGCCGGGGTCGAAGGTTGAGGGACGCGAAGCAGATTATCCACGTATTTTCCTAAAATATCCCCCTCAAGATTAACGGCGTCTCCTGGTCGGAGGTATTGCAGATTCGTATTGAAATAAGTATGGGGAATCACCGCCACCCGAAAACTGAGGGACTCCGGCGCCCAATGGGCCACAGTGAGACTAATGCCGTTGACGGCGATACTGCCCTTGGGAACGAGGTAACGGGCGACGGGATTATGGGAGGAATCGAGGCGAAAGGTCAACTCCCAAGCTTGGGCCGTTTTTTCCGCGGAGCTCAAGGCGCCCACCCCGTCCACATGGCCGGTGACAAAATGTCCCCCCAGTTTATCCCCCACCCGCAGGGACGGCTCTAGGTTGACCGGTCGTTGACTTTGACCGGTTTGGGCTAGGGAACTTCTAGCGAGGGTTTCCGGGGAAACGGCGACGCTGAAGCCCTCCTTGGTAAAGGTTTCAACGGTTAAACAGACTCCGTCCACGGCGATACTATCCCCCAGGGCGATGTGCCGACCCCACTCCGGCGCCGGCGGCTCCAGAAAGCTCACCCGTAAACGCTCCGCCCCGAGGGGAGCGATTTGTCCCAGCCCTTGCACAAGTCCGGTGAACACGGCGGCGGAACTTATTCTTTAATGAGATTGGCGTAGAGGCGCCGAACCTGGGAGAGGAATTTCTCCAGGGGCGTTTGGGTCGCCTCCAGCGCCGGATCTAGAGTTTGAACGGCGCTGAGGAGTTTGGCCTCCTGGGTTTGAATATCGCCGTCGCTGTAGAGAAGCCCGCTCAGGGTTTCCAAAAGTTCCTGATAATCCGCTTCCTGGGGATGGTCGCCGCAGTACTCCTGAAGCCATTGATAACACTCGCCGGCGCTGACGGGTTTAAGTTCGCTCAAGAGAACTTGGATTTCGGGGTCTTCCTCCAGATGAGCGGCGGCGGCGACTTTTTTCAGGTATTGACGCTCTTCCGGTTGGATCACGCCGTCAATCCAGGCGGCGCCGATTAAAATTTTTAACAGTTGTTGGGCGGGGGAACGCATGGGGCGCTAGAGCGATGACGGTGACTTTTCAATCTTAGGGGATTGTTCGCGGCCTAGGGGGTTAATTCTCCCCTAACCGACGCCAAGCTAGGCGGGCGGCGCCGACCATCCCGGCCCGGTTGCCCAATTGAGCGGCCTGAATCACTAACCCTTCTCGGGAGGGGGGCAACACCCTTTGTTGAATCTCTCGTTCTAAGTCCTCTCGAAAGTAAGGCTCCGCGGCGCTGAGGCCGCCCCCCAGTAAAACCGCTTCTGGGGTAAAGACATAAACCAAGTTAGCGATCCCCGCCCCTAACCGGCGCCCGTAATCCGCCCAAAAAGCCAGCGCCGTCGAATCCCCTTGCTCTGCCAGCGCCGCCCAGTCCGCTCCCGTTTGGCCCGTTCGGCGCCAAATCGCCTGGGCCGAGACCTGTTGCTCCAGAGACCCGCGATTGCCGCTATTGCATTCCGGCCCTTCATACTCCATCGTTAATAACCCCAACTCCCCCCCGGCGCCGAGACGCCCCCGGAACAACTCGCCCCCTAAAAAGACGGCGCCGCCGACGCCGGTGCCCAGGGTGAGGAGAATAAAATCTTTGTACTCTCGACCGGCGCCGAGCCAAGCCTCCCCCAGACCGGCGCAGTTGCCGTCGTTTTCCAAATAGACCGGTAGCTCTAGTTCCGCTTCTAACCAGTCCGCTAGGGGAATTTGGCGCCATCTTGGTAAATTAATGGCCAGTTGAGCCACCCGCCCCTGGGCGTCCGCCGGCCCCGGACAGCCCAAACCGATGGCTAAACACTGGGGCGTTTGCAGGGAACGAACAGCGGTTCTTAAGGTTTCCAAAACCGCCTCGGGATAGGCGGGTTGGGGGGTGGGGTATTGCTCCAAGGCCAAACAGTCCCCCGCCGGGTTAAAGCGTCCCAATTTAATGGCGGTTCCCCCCAGATCGACGCCAATCACTTGGGGGTCAGTCACCTGGGGGCTAATCATCTGGGGCTGGGATTCTAGAATAGAAGGATTGGTTAAGGAGGCAATCAAGGCAATGAAACTAGCCGTGGGAAGCGACGAAAGAACCCATTTAACCGATGGGGTTCTGGCCTTTTTGGAGAGCCGGGGTTATGAAACCCTCCGTTTTGGCCCCCTCGGAGGGGAATTTTCCGCCTGGCCCATCGTAGCCCAACAGGTGGCGGAGGCGGTAGCCCAGGGAAAGGCGGAGCAGGGCGTTCTCTTTTGTTGGACGGGCACCGGCGCGGCCATGGCGGCCAATAAAGTGCCCGGTATTCGGGCGGCCTTGGTCGGGGATAGTCAAACGGCTCAGGGCGCTCGGCGCTGGAACGACGCCAATATTTTAGTCCTGAGTCTCCGGGCCACTTCGGAAGCCATCGCCCAGGAAATTTTAACGGCTTGGTTCGCGGAACCCTTCGATCCTCAGGAAGCGCCCTGTTTAGCCCACCTGACGGCGCTGGAGCGGAAGTATAGCTTGGCGTCCGGGGACTGTACCTAGGGTTTGTAAAAAAACTTAATACAAAGTCTTAACCTAGGGCTGTAAGTTAGTAAACTAGGCAAATTTTTTATAAATTCCTTTCTAACCTCGACTCCCAATTACCTTAAGACACAGGATTCAGTTCACATGAGCGTTAATTTAGCCACACAACTGCGGGAAGGCACCAAAAAATCCCACACCATGGCCGAGAACGTCGGTTTTATCAAATGTTTTCTCAAAGGGGTGGTAGAGAAAAATTCCTATCGGAAGTTGGTGGGAAACCTCTACTTTGTCTATAGCGCCATGGAAGAGGAGATGGAAAAACTGCGGCAACATCCCGTTCTCTCCCATCTTTACTATCCTCAACTCAACCGGAAAGCGAGTCTAGAGCAGGATCTGCATTTTTATTACGGCGCTAACTGGCGCTCCGAAGTCCAACTCTCCCCCGCCGGTCAAGCCTATGTGGATCGCATCCGGGAAATCTCTGCCACGGCGCCGGAATTGCTGGTGGCCCACGCCTACACCCGTTACCTGGGAGACCTCTCCGGCGGGCAGATCCTCAAAAAAATCGCCCAAAACGCCATGAACCTTCAGGAGGGCGGCACGGCTTTCTACGAGTTTGCGGAAATTCAGGACGAGAAAGCCTTTAAAAACACTTACCGTCAGGCCATGGACGACCTGCCCATCGACCAAGCCACCGCCGAGCGCATCGTCGCCGAAGCTAACGACGCCTTTGGCATGAACATGAAAATGTTCAACGAACTGGAAGGGAATTTGATTAAAGCCATTGGTATTATGGTCTTCAATACCCTTACCCGGCGCCGGGGTCAGGGCAGTACGGAAGTCGAATTGGCTACCGCCGACTAGAGGTTTCCTCTTTCGCCCGATTGACCCTCTCCCCCCTTGGAAAGCTACGGTGTACACACAAGTCTTTGGTTTTGTTATGAACCTTATCTCGCCCCCTACACTTCGGCCGGCTCACTTCGACAAGTTCAGTTGAAGTATAGGG
>JAYKIZ010000334.1:0-10480 GCA_035285965.1 Cyanobacteriota bacterium
TCTTAGAGAAGCTCTAGAATTACTTAAAAATCCTGACAATTACATTTATGTAGATCCCACTAAATTATGAGAAAAGTTGCCTTTTTAGCTAACAGTTTTTCAGAAAATTATTATTATTTCTTGTAAATTTCATTATTAATGTACAGCCAACATTATCATCAAAAATCATCCCTTTTGTGTTAGACCGACGATATTCCATAGAATAACCGTCACATTATCTTTCTTATAGCGGTGTCGGCGCTGGTGAGAGACAATAAAATGGCTAAAACCATTGATGGCTAAGGCTTTCAGGGTTCTCAATCGCCTGAATACCGCTATCTTTATTTATTTATTCTTTAACAATTCAATAAATTCATCCACATCTAAATCCGCCTGTCGAATAATCGCCCTTAAAGTTCCTTTATCAAGATTTTTATGATTAGGAACAATTACCTCAGCAAAAGGTTCATCTCTACACAAAATAATATGACTACCTTTTTGACGCTTTATGTAAAAACCCACTTTTCCCAGCGTTTTAATACACTGTTTTCCAGAAATTTGAGGTAATTTACTCATAAAGAAAGTGTTACGGTTTCAACTTCATCTTCGGGAATAACACGCCCCTCTTCTTGAAGAATCTCAAGATACAATTCTATTGACTCTTGAATATTGGCGATTGCTTCTTCTTTCGTTTTGCCTTGACTAATACAAGGAGGTAAACTGGGACATTGTGCGACCCAATAACCATCTTCTCCGGGGTAAATAATGACTTGTCTCATGGGTGATTTGGCAATAAACATTGATTTATCTTATTATACCATTAGTCCGAGCGCCGCTCCCGTAGGTTGGATTGACAACAGAAACCTAACACAATCAACCATAATCAAACACATTGACTTATTTTGTTGGGTCGCACTTGATTTAACCCAACCTACCGTTTATTCCATAGCCGGCGCTAGTGGACGGCCCCTTTATGAAAATGATTAGCGCCGCCATCCGAGAGCCGACCTCAAAGTATGTCATCATCATCGAAGAGATCAATCGGGGGAATCCCGCCCAGATTTTTGGCGAGATACTAACCCCCTTGAAAAAGGAATCGCCGGTTTTTACCGGGCGGCGCTGACTCCACACGGATACCTTTATCAGATTTACGCCTATCTAAGGTCTCAGGAAGGCGACGGCGATCCCCTCTCGGAAAACGCCGCTGGCCTACTGCTACATCCTGCCGTGGAGGAGACGCTGAACGAGTCCGTTCTGATCCAAAACCATGAAATCCGCTTTGCCACGGTCGATCTGGCCGCGACGGCGCGAGAGATCCGAGAACAGCATACGAAAATTTTGTATAATCCCTAGTCATGCTTTCTCAACCGATTGATGAAGGTAGAGAAAGAATTAGGCTAACCATGGTTCTGGCTCAAAAACCGGCGCTGAATCTGCTTCTCGTCAGCAATGGCCACGGGGAAGACCAGATCGCCGCTAAAGTTCTTCGCTGTTTACAACAGTTAGCGCCGGAGCATCACTATGCCGTCCTACCTCTGGTGGGAGAAGGTCGGGCTTATCGAGCTTTAGACGCGCCGTTCCTTTTAGACGGGCAATCCCTACCCTCCGGCGGCTTTATTTATATGGATGGTCGTCAACTGTGGCGGGATCTTAAAAGCGGTTTAGGCCCCTTGACCCTCCGGCAGTTCCGGGCTGTGCAAGGGTGGGCCCGGGGCGGAGGAAAAGTGGCGGCCCTGGGGGATATTGTCCCCTTGTTGATGGCTTGGGGAAGCGGCGCCGACTACGCCTTTGTGGGCACGGCTAAATCCGACTATTACCTCCGGGGCGAAAGCGGTTTCTGGCGTCGGGCCTCGGATTATTATCCCTGGGAGCGCTGGCTCCTGAGTCGTCCCCGATGCCGGGGCGTTTTAGTCCGGGATAGTCTGACCTGCAAGGGTTTAGAGCGATTAGGCCTCTCCAACGACTACGCCGGCAATCCGATGATGGACGGATTGGAGCCGCGGATCAATCTTGAGACGTTGCTGGAGATTAGCCCGACCGTTTTGAAATTAGTCTTGTTACCGGGTTCCCGAGCGCCGGAGGCCCAAGACAATTGGCGCTTAATACTGAAAGCTTTAGCTGGCTTAACGTCCCGCCCTGTGGCGGCTCTAGCGGCGCTAGCGCCGGGATTGGCCCTAGAGTCGTTTCTGGATTTGGCGCTGGAGGATGGCTGGCGTTTGGAGTCCCAACTTCCCCCCGGCGAGTTAGCCCGTCTTGATCCCCAGATTAAGCCCTTACGCAAGTTGAACCAGTCCCTAATTCTCACCCAGGGAGCTTATCCCGAAGCTCTCCATTGGGCCGACGCCGCCCTAGCCATGGCCGGAACCGCTACGGAACAGGTCGTCGGTCTCGGAAAACCCGCCGTTACCCTCGTCGGCGCCGGCCCCCAATTTAACGAGAGCTTTGCCCGGCGTCAAACGTTCCTCCTCGGAGAATCTGTTATCCTTGTGTCCACCCCGGAAGAGGCGGCCCCCGCCCTGCTGAAGATTCTCGCCGATCCCCGTCAATTAGGAATTTTGGCCGCCAACGGTCTCGCTCGTTTAGGGGCCCCCGGCGGCGCCGAGAGGATCGCTGGCAAACTCCTAGGATATTTCGGCGCTGATTAAGTCCTACCAGCCCACAAGCGAGTCGTACTCCGCGGCCGCTTCCGGGACGGCGCTAGCCAAAGAAGCCGTTTCCTCCCGAACTTCGGTGCAAAAAGTGGCGGTGTTAAAGCCTCCAAAGCGTTGAACCGTGCTGGAGCGAACCCGTAAATTGGGGCTAGGAAACCAAAAGCGCTCTAGGGTGGTCATGGTTTCGTACTCCGTAATCAGAAGCAGAGCGCCGTCCGGTTCAATCTGATAGCGCCCGGCGATGGGGACAATTTCCGCGTAGCCCCGCTCCCGGAGCAGAGCGCCCTGTTGGGGGTTGTCGGCGTCGGGAATCAGGGCGAACACCGTTGTGCCTTCGTGATTTTCATCCTCTTTATCCCAAGCCATGACGCCTTGCCAACGCACAAAAGCGCCGCCTACGGTCGCGGCGGGATCGACGCCGTGGAGTTGGCAAATTTCAATCACCCGGGGATCGTCGGCGCCGAGGGGATCGACAAAAATCTCGGAACTCCCGGTTTCCGCCCGTCGAAAGGCCAGATGATGGGTCGCCCGTTGGGAGCGCCAAGTGCCGGCGCTTTTCTGAAAAAAAGCCATTGCGTCCATATTGGTGGAAGATTCACTCCTGATGCGGTGAAGAGAGGGTAGGGCTTAGTGTATCGCAAACCCTAAGAAAGGGGATTCAAGAAACTGTCCTTACCATTCCTGGGTCAAAATTTGGGGGCGACACTGTTTAATTTGGGCCGCGACCTGCTCGGCGCCTTCTTCTCGTAGATCGTCAATAAATCCTTGCTCGGCGCTCTGGGCTTCCGCTTCGCTCTCAAAGGGGCCGAAGTAATAAAGACAGGTAGGGTAGTCAGTGTAAATTTCAATCCACCAGGCCACAGTGGCGGGGGGCTGAAGAACGGAGGAGGGGGTCACCTGGATAACCCGGTCGCCATTCTGGCTCAAACGCTGGAGGGTTTGACTGAGTTGAGGGTAGGCGACTTTGAGAAAATAGCGATTGCGGTCAGCGGGTAAGAGCCGGGAGGCGGATTGGCGGCGGCCGGGGATCACCTCCAGAAGGTACAGCGAGGACTCCAAAGAAGCGTCGCTCTCATTAAGCGCCATAACAGGGTAGGGGTAGAGGGTTGATTCTGGAAAAAGGGAAAAAAGACCCGGCTAAATTTGGATCTGAACTCCCCGCCAAAAGGCGACGTAGCCCTGAATCTCCTTAGCCCGCTCCTTGGGATTGGGATAGTACCAAGCCGCGTCGGGGTTTTCCTCTCCATTGACAATGAGGGTATAGTAGCTGGCTTCCCCCTTCCATGAACAAATCGTATGGGTGTCGCTCGCTTGAAAATATTCTAGGTTAAGAGACTCCGGCGGAAAATAATAATTTCCCTCCACTTGCCGACACTGATCGCTTGCCGCGAGAACCGCGCCGTTCCAGATTGCCTGAACCATCGGAATACCCCCAAAAAAAACAGATGAGACCTAGAGCCTAATTATACCGGCGCATTAGACAACTCCAAGGCGCCGGGCGGTTCTGGGTCAGGAAAAAACGCTGAAAATCTTCAGGTTTAACGACGAAATAGCTCCGGTCGCGCCCGCCAGACTCCTTCTAAAAAGCGCCGCAGTTGGGGTTTTGCGTCCCCCTTCGGATCTTTAGCGTCAAGAAGAGGCAGAAGAGATAAAAACTCCCAGTCTTCCGCCGCCCGAAAGAGGGCTAGAGGGTAAACGATATCGCTAGCTTCCCGCGCGTCTAGGGTCAATTCCTCCGTCACCAGAATCCAGGGTCGGAGCCAACAGGTTTGCGCGCGGTCAATGACCTGAATGACCTCTCCGTAAAGCCGAGCCGGGGGGTGATCGAGACAGACAATTTGGCGAGATGAAAAAGCCATGACTCCTCGGAGCAAAGTCGCCCAATTTTTAGGTATAGAGTTTCCGCTTTGTAGTTTATTCTAGGGCAGAGAGCATTTTAAATTGAATCATGGGGGCCATACTAAGGATGATTAACCGATGGATCCGGGGAACCGGCAACGCAATCTTGGCGGTGGGTCTGCTCCTTCTGCCCGGACTGCCCGCGCCGGCCCAACTGCCCCCCGCCCCTGAATCCTTGGGGGAAGAAGCGCCGGCCCTCATCCTGCGCGGAGTCCGTTTAACGGGTAATACCGCCTTCGCCACGGCGGATTTGCGCTCTCTGTGGGAGCCTCTCCTCAACCAACCGGTGACGGAAACCCAACTGGAGGGCCTAGCCCAGGGGATTACCCAGCGCTATCTAGAGGCGGGTTATCTCAACTCCCGGGCCCGGGTCGACTCCTTTTCTCCAGAGGGCGTCGCTATCCTGAGCGTCCGGGAGGGGGAACTGGGAACCGTTGTTATCGAAGGCGCTCCCCGGCTGGAAACTTATATCCGGGATCGGGTGGCCCTCGGCGCCGGGCGGCCCCTGAATATTCGCAATCTAGAAACTCAACTCCGTTTACTCAAAGCCGATCCCTTATTTAAGTCCATCGACGCCAGTTTGCGGCCGCCCGAAACCCCCCTAGAGGAAGGGAAAGACCCAGAGACAGCGCCAGAAAGTAATAAAACGGATTTAATTGTTCGGGTCGTAGAAGCCAATCCTGTTTTTGGTCAGGTCGGATTAGATAACTATTCTCCCCCCAGTATCGGCGCTGTGCGGTTGAATTTAAGCGCCGGTTATCGTAACCCGACAGGATTGGGGGACACGGTCTTTGTCTCCTACCGTCCCCGTCTAGAGGCGTTTCTGGACAGTTACCGTCTCGATACCTTTTACCAGGTTCCCCTCAATCCCCAGGACGGAACCCTCGCCTTCAGCGTCTTCATTGACCGCAATAAAATCCTAACGGACGAATTTACCCCCCTCAATATTCGGGGCAACTCCGACCGCTATGTGGTGGAATACCGCCAGCCTTTGATTCGCACCCCGGACGAAGAGTTGGCCTTAAGTTTCGGCGTCTCCTACGATTCCGGGCAAACCTTCGCCCTAGATCAAGGGGTGCCCTTTGGCTTTGGCCCCAACGCCGAGGGCTACAGCGAAAGCTCTCCCCTTTTGTTCACTCAGGATTACACCGTCCGGGATAGCGTCGGCGTCTGGGCCCTGCGTTCCCAGTTTAAATTCGGCACCGGGCTGTTCGGCGCCACCAATAATCCGGCGCCCATTCCCGACGGCTACTTTTTCGCCTGGTTGGGACAAGTCCAGCGCCTACGACAGTTCTCGGAGAATAATTTTTTGATTATGCAGTTGGATACGCAGTTCTCCGCCAACCCCCTCCTCCCCATGGAGCAGTTCGTCATCGGCGGCGCGCAATCCGTGCGGGGTTACCGTCAGAATGTGCTGGCGGGAGATAATGGCGTTCGTTTTTCCATCGAAGACCGGATTGCCTTGGTGAAAGACGGGGAAAATCGAGCCGTGTTTACGTTGGCCCCTTTCTTTGACTTCGGCGCCGTTTGGAACGCGGCGGGGAATCCAAACCAATTAGGCGCGAATAAAAATATGTTGGCGGCTTTAGGTTTAGGACTTATTTATCAGCCGATTGCGGGGTTAACCCTGCGGGTCGATTACGCCCCGCCGTTGATTAATCTCAATATCCGGGGCAATAATATCCAGGACGACGGGCTGTATTTAGGGCTTAACTACGAGTTTTAAGGTTATTTCGCCAGTTGATCCTGGGGCAAAAATCCCCGCTCCCGGGGTAGGGCGGCCACCGGCGCCGTCAGGAGAAAGTCCCCGGCTTCAATCCACTGTTTCAGGGTTTGGGCCGCCTCGCGGGAACGGGCCATACTGGCCAAAGGCGCCACCCGCACGGTTTTGCCTTCAATGGTCATGCGGCCGCTCTTCAGCTGGGCGTAACTGACCAGCCCAAAGGTGGGACGCACCCGGCGGGGAATAGAAAAGTCCATCACCGGCGCCACAATTTCCTCGTCCCGGACGGCGCAGTGGGAGATGACTCCCTCATTTAGCACCGGCAGGGGAATGGCCACCCCCGCCATGAGGGAAGCGCCGTAGTTTTTGAAATAACAGCCCCGCACCCAGTAGCCTTGCATTTGTTTCGCGTCCCCAATTAACGCTAGGGTCGCCGCCGGGCCGATAGGGGTCTGGTTCGGCAGGCGCTTTTGCAGGGGAAAATGCTGGGTGCCTTCCCAGGCCACATAGCCTACCCCGCCTCCAAAGAAAATGCGGGTGCCAATGCCGATCACCTCTAACAGCGGATCGTTAAATAGGGGAGAAATTGCGCCGGGGTTGCCATAGACGGCGTTCCCTAACCGGGGTTGCAGAGGGCCGAGGTAAGTATAGAGCAGACGCTCGCCGCCGTTGACCCCCACGACAAAATTTTGGTAAAGACCCCTGGGACTGTAGAGGTAAAACTGGTTAATGGAGTCCCGAGTGATTTGGGTTTCCAGGGCGGTTCGAGGATAGCAATCCGTGCCCTGGCCCAGCGCCCGTAGAGAAACGGATTTGCCGTTGATTAAATCCTCAATCACGTGGCCGCCCCCCCGCTCCTCTCGGGCGAAATGACCCCTTTGCTCGCTGTCGCCCAGTTCGGCGCTGGCGTAGTCCGCCATAGCGGTTACGCCGAGGTATAAATCCACCGCGCCGAAGCCCCCGTAGGCGGGAATACCGTCAA
This sequence comes from Cyanobacteriota bacterium, assembly GCA_035285965.1. Taxonomy (GTDB): domain Bacteria; phylum Cyanobacteriota; class Cyanobacteriia; order Cyanobacteriales; family Microcystaceae; genus Synechocystis. Next base: position 7,235 of record JAYKIZ010000334.1, read on the forward strand.
ACCAACATTGACGGATTTTAATGGGAGGATCGGTGTGGCCTAAATTAATGACGGCGCCGGCGGATTCTAACGGCTCAAAAGTTCCTGTACAAACCACGTCCACCGTTTCGGCGATTTTACGGACACCCCACTCCGGCGCTAGGGCTTTGACCTCTTCCACAGTCCAGACCACGGCTTGACCGCGGCGAATTTTCTCGTTAATTTCGTCCAGGGTACGCATTGCGGGGTTGCTCAAAGGATGTCGAGGCGTCAGAAAATTCAGGAAGAGAGAGAGGCACGATCCAAACGCCTTCTGATATGGGAGCTAACCGCGGAATTGCGCCACTTTTTCCGTGTATTCCACCGGGAGCACCGCCAGGACGTTTTCCGGGGGATTGGGGACGATGTAATGACTGACCACTTCTCCGCCGGCCGTCCCTTCCGCGGCCGCTAAACCGGCGGCCATCGCCTGTTTCACTTCGGAGACCGGCCCCCGAAAGGCCACCAGAAATTCCCCCCGCTCCGCTAAATCATAGTAAACCAAGGTTACCCGACCGCCCTTAACCAGCGCGTCGGCGGCGGCGAGAACCGCGGGAAAACCTAGGGTTTGAATAACGCCTACGGCCTGTTGGGGCATAGCGGGGAGCGTCCTGGGAAGGGTGTGCAAGATTAGGATTCCCCTATCTTATCGGCAATCGGCGCCGGACTTACCAGACGTCTACGGGGATTTGGGGTCGGACTTTGAGACGGACTAAAACGCCGGTGAGATTGTCGTGACCGTTGAACTCGTTGGCGAACTCCATCAGTTTCCGCAGACCCCGCTCCAGATCTTGGCTAGAGCTAATCAGAGGCAGGAGATAGGTTTCCCAGTTTTCTTCCACCAAATCATTGTCCGAGATCCCGTCGGAGCAGAGAAAAATTAAGCAATCCTCTTCAATATCCAAGACTCGCACATCCGGTTGCACAAACTTGCTGTCGTGGGGGCCGATGGCCTGAGTGAGTTGGTAGGCGTCGGGGCGAGAATAGGCGATTTTAGGATCTAACCCGTTTTGGATCGCCTGTTGTCCCACTTCATGGTCGACGGTTAACTGCTCCAACCCGCCCTTGCGGGTCACTCGATAAATGCGACTATCCCCCACATGGGCCACCATCACTTTTGTGTCCTGCACCAGCGCCATCACGAGGGTGGTGCCCATACGACCGCTCCCGGAACTGGCGTTGTTTAAATTGACTCCGTAGATGTCGTCGTTGGCCTGGGCGATGGCTTCCGTTAACGTCGCGGGAGTCGGAAACTGCCCCCGCCAATGGGTATGGAAAAAGGTCTGGAGGGTGGTCACCGCCTGTTTGCTGGCCACTTCCCCGGCGGCGTGACCCCCCATACCGTCGCAGACAATATAAAGTCCCTGGGCTTTCACCAGTTTGCCGTGGTTGTTGCGTTGGGATTCCACCCGAGTGTGGATGCCGAAATAGTCTTCGTTATGGGGACGGTTCCGGCCCCGATCCGTGTAGCCCGCGTCTGTTAGGCTCACCAGTTGCATGGGTAAAACAGCGGTGGGAATATCGTCCGTTTCCGAGTTATTGACTCGATTCGGCTCCGGCGCCGTGTTGAGGAGTTCGCCGGGGAGGGATTCTTCCTCTGCGTCTTCTAAATCTTCGAGGCAAAATTCAGGAAAGGCCTCCGCTTCGGAGTCAAGGGGTTCCACAGGTTCCAGATGTTGGACAAAATGGGCGATTTGGGGAAAGACGTCCGCCAGCGCCGGGGGAGTTTCTCCCCAGAGGGGGGAGAGTAGGGCTGAAAATTCCTCGGGAACCGTTTGAGGCTCCTGGGTCAATTGGGCCTGAAGCGCCTGGGCAAAGTCTTCCAGTTTCGGCGCCGGGTCGGGGTCGGGATAAAGTTGGGCTAAGGCGATGTGCTGGTCTTCGTCTAGGCGGATATTGTCCGGCAGACAGAGACTTTGGGCTAGATGATGGGGCGCCAGGGCTTGCCAGAGCAGGAGCAGTTGATTGAGCCAAAACGCTAATTGCAGGGGCGGAACCGTTTCCTGGGCGAGGAGTTCATCCAGACGAGGCCAACTCTGACGTTCCTCCAACAGCATCACTTCCAAATCCCCTTCCCGCCAAGCGTCGTAAATCTCCGGGATTTTGGGGCAGAGTTCCCGGCGCTGGAGGTAGGGAATGGCTACAGCCGGTAAGCCTAGAGTTTGCCACTGGGGATCTTGAACAATGGCGTCCGGCTCCAGCGCCGGTAGGCGGTTTAAAAAGTCCGCCTGCTGAGCGAAAAGCACCTTTAAAATCGAGGGCTGGAGGGGCTGGCAATCCACAATCTGGCCCCGCAAGAGACCCAAGCCGAGGGGTTGGAGGGCGGGTTGACCCTCCGGCGCTAGCAGACGGTAGCGTTGGCCAATATCCAGACAATTTTCGTAGAGGGTCGTCTGCTCCGCGGTAAAAGACTCCCCGAGCGCCGGATTACGAGTTAAAACCGTGAGTAGTTTCCCCGCGACCGCGCCGCAACTGGGGCAAAACGGCTCAGTAAAAGGAACGTCGGCGCCGCAGGCCGGACAGGGGTGATGAGTGAGGGAAGCGCCGCACTTTTGACAGAAATTATTGCGATTGGGATTCTCGAAGTTACACTGCGGGCAGATTAACATAGCGTAGAGGCGAGTAGGCGTGGGTAGGCGAGAAACAGGCCGACTGGAGGGGCGACTCGGAAAGTTCTGTGGGGGGTGACATCCGCACAAGTTCTACTGCTCAGAATCTCTAGGAGAATCATTCCTGGCTTCCCATTCTTGCCCGTCCATTGTAGTCCGATTGAGGTTGACCGATGCAAGGCAAAAAAGTACTGATCACAGGGGGAGCCGGGGGGTTAGGGTTGGGGGTGACGCCCCTGATTCTCGCCCAGGGGGCCCAGGTCGCGATTCCCTATCGTCAGGAAAACCGTTTAGCTCCCCTTAAGGCCCGACTCTCCCCGGAGGACTTCCCTAAGATTCAGTTTGTGAAAACGGACTTGACCCAGGAAAGCGCCGTGGCTCAGTTAATTCAGGATCTCGGCCGGGTGGACGTCCTCATTCATCTGACGGGAGGTTTTAATATGGGGCCGACCCCCGAGTTTTCCCTAGAGGACTGGCGGGCGCTGTTTACCTTAAACCTAGAAACGACTTTTTTACTCTGTAAATATTGTCTGCCGGGGATGCTCGAAAATAACTACGGCCGCATCGTCACCGTCGGCTCCAAGGGCGCAAGGGAACCCGGCGCCCAACTGGCGGGCTA
>JAYKIZ010000335.1:0-4398 GCA_035285965.1 Cyanobacteriota bacterium
GGGGAAACCCTGTTGCGGGATAGCTCGGAAAATGTGTTGGAAGTGGTGGGAATTCTCAAGAGTTACGGCGTGGTGCTAGACGCCTATTCCCGCAATTTAATCTATATCGCCCAAGATCAATATCTAGTTCTATTTCCTTTTTTTAAATACTTTAACGGCCAAGTCACCGGCGCTCAATTACTCAAACACTGGTGGCACGACCGCATTAACTTCGAGTACGCCGAATACTGCATGAAAACCATGATGTGGCACGGCGGCGGCGGTTTAGACGCCTATTTGGACACGGCGGAGTTCGGCGCTAACGCCCAGGCGTTAATCCGGGACAAAATTAAAGGTCATCCTTTTTTATTATTACTCAATCGACTCTTTCCCGAATTTTTGCCGGAGCAGTTGCGGATGATGGCCTACTACTCCGGTTTGGGGCAATTTTGGCGGGTGATGGCGGATATTTTTCTCAGTTTGTCCGACCGTTATGATAGAGGCGAAATCCAAACCATCCCCCAGGTGGTGCAACACATTCTAGACGGTCTCGTGGCGGACGCCGGTCGTCCCATTACCTACCAAGTGGAATTTGCCGGGAAAACCTATCCTCTCCTGCCCCCCGCCGCCGGGTTAACCTTTTTAACGGACACCGCCGTTCCCTACGTCGAGGCGGTCTTTTTCCGGGGCACCCCCTTCATGGGCACCGTCACCTACAACGCCCAGGCTTACCAAATTCCCTACGAGCAGGAAATGTTCGCCTACGGCGCTCTCTACGCCGACCCCCTGCCCATCGGCGGCGCCGGCATTCCCCCCACGCTTTTAATGCAGGATATGCGTCACTATCTCCCGGATTATCTCCGCCGGGTCTATCAAAATCAGGGCCGGGGGGAGGAAGACCTGTTGGTTAAAATCTGCGAAACCTTCCAAAAATCAATGTTTTGCGTCACCAGCGCCGCTATTTTGGGTCTGGCTCCCCATCCCGTTAATACCAGTGATTTAGAACAACGCCGGGCCAATCGGCGCTATTTCGAGGGCTGGATGGATCGTTTCCTCGCTTCTCGTCTGCGGGAGGCCAATCAACCTTGAGCGCCGTTGTAACCGCTTGGCGGGCCTGGCCTCCCCTGGGACAATTAGCCAGTTTTTTAGCCCTTTGGTTCCTAATCTGGTTGCCGCTCGGTTTGCCCCTTATGGCCAAGGTGGGTTGGAATCCGAAACAAGACGCGACGCCGAGCCAAAAATTAACCCTGGTAATTCCCCTTTATCTGTTAGCGCCGGGAGTGGTCGCCCTTTGGCTCTGGCTTTCGGAAACCTCTTTATCCGACTACGGCTGGAGCGCCGAACCCCGATTTTGGCTTCAGGGCCTGCTGGGCTGGGGGTTAGGTTTACTGGGATTAGCCTTGGTTTGGGCTTTAGACAGTCTTCTGGGGATCTGTTATTGGCAGAGAGAAAAACTGGGACTTTGGTTCAAACTGAGCCTCCCCATCGCCGTTCTCGCTCTAGGCGTCGGCGCCGCGGAGGAGTTAATCTTTCGGGGCATTTTCCAAACCCGTCTGCAATCGGTCTTTTCCCCCTGGGTCGCGGCGGTTTTGGCCAGCGCCGTTTTCGCCCTCCTCCATTTACTCTGGGAGCGCCGTCAAACCCTGCCCCAAATCCCCGGCCTATTCGCTTTGGGCTTAGTTTTAGTTCTAGCCCGAACCGCGGCTCAGGGACAGTTGGGTCTAGCCTGGGGACTCCACAGCGCTTGGGTGTTTGGCTTAGCTTCCGTCGATAGCGCCGAGTTGTTGACCTATGTCAAAGCGGAGGGAACCTGGCTCAGCGGGCGCTTTAATCAACCCTTAGCGGGACTGGGGGGGGTTCTCTGTTTGGCGCTGACGGCGCTGGTCTTAAGCTCCGGGGGGGCGGGGGCGTTCGCCAACCCCCTCTAAAATCTTGACAAACTCCTAACTCAGAATTATTCTGAGATGCGAGCGGTATCGCGATTAACAAAACCGCCCATCCCCTTGACTTTCACCCCCTACCGAGGTTTTTATGACTCCCGAACGCGTCCCCAGTGTCACCTTCAAAACCCGCGTGCGCGACGAATCCGTGCCCGGCCCCAACCCCTTCCGCTGGGAAGACAAAACCACCGAGCAAATCTTTGGCGGCAAAAAAGTCGTGGTCTTCTCCCTCCCCGGCGCCTTCACCCCGACCTGTTCTTCTAACCACCTGCCTCGTTACGAAGAACTTTACGAGGAATTTAAAGCCCAGGGCGTGGACGAGATCATCTGCGTTTCCGTCAACGACGCCTTCGTGATGTTCAAATGGGGTCAACAAATCGGCGCCGATAAAGTCTTCCTGCTCCCCGACGGCAACGGCGAATTTACCCGCAAAATGGGAATGCTGGTGGACAAATCCAACCTCGGTTTCGGGATGCGCTCTTGGCGTTATTCCATGTTGGTCAGCGACGGCGTTATTGAAAAAATCTTCGTCGAGCCGGACTTCTCCGACAACTGCCCCACCGATCCCTTTGAAGTCAGCGACGCCGACACCATGCTGGCCTACCTGAAAGGCACGGAATCCGCTGGCGTTTCCGCTCCCCGCAAGGAATTTGTGGGCTAGACTGAGCAGATAACAGATATCAGTTATCAGGTAGCAGTTAATTTGTATTAATAGCCCCTCTTAGGCGACCTACGGTGTACACACAAGTCTTTGGTTTTGTCATTAACCTTATCTCGCCCTCTAAATCCCCCAATTCTGAGGGACTTTGAACTCAGACAAGCTCCGAACTCCCCCCAAAATTGGGGGGCTGGGGGGGCAAAACGAGGCTGATGGGTAGATGTGTGTACACGATAGCTTGGAATGGGGAGAGCCAACCGGAGCTTGCTTATGATTCACTTAGTCCTGCTGCGGCAAACTGTATTTTATCTGTTATAAATTCCCCTCCCCTGGAGGGGTGCCCCGAAGGAGCGGGGTGGTCAATTTATCCTTGATCACAAAGGGCTTGATTTACGAATCACCTACGACCGCTATAGGCCAAGAGTGGCTTGGTTGGATTAGCGCCGGCGCCAGCTGGAGGTTTGATCCCCCCCAACCCCTACTTCGACAAGCTCAGTACGGCGCCTTGGTAAGGGGGGCTTTTTTAAACATGGGTTTCCCTCCGGGGAGCGCCGAGGGGTGGGTCATTTTTCAGACGCTACGCCGAGAAAGTCGAGGTTGGCTTTAGCCTGAGCGCGGCGCCGTTTCCACCACAAACCACCGGCCAGGAAGGCAGCAGACCCGACAATGGGCAGGGCGTCGGTAAAGAGCCGGAAATCGTTCCTGAACCAAATCAGGGTCAGTCCCAACAGAAAAGTTAACACCGGAAAGCGTATAGGTAATCGCTTCAGCGGAGGGAGTCAAGGCTAGCGCCGGTAGGTCAAGCGCCAACTCGACAAATTGGGGCTAGACAGCGCCGGGAAACGAGCCCTAGACTCGATCACGCTAGCTAAAGCGGCGCTTTGTAAGGATAAGTAATGAAAACTGATAAATGGTTTTATCAACTATTTTTGACCCAACCGGGGATGCTAGCCGAACTACTCCCCGGTATTTCTCCAGAGTGGGAGTTTGATTACACCGCCCCCGTACTAAAAGAACGGGAATTTCGGCTGGATGGGGTTTTGTATCCTCAGTCCGATGACCCCACCATGCCAGTGATTTTTCTCGAAGTCCAAATGCAACGGGATGAAGGATTTTATGGTCGCTACTTTGCTGAAATCTTTTTATATTTGCAACAATATCCTACACTCCATCCTTGGCAGGGATTATTGATACTGAAGAATCGACAGCAAACCTTGGGTAGTCCCCTAAACTACGGCGTACTATTGTGTAATCATGTTACCTGTTGCTACTTAGAGGATTTATTAAAGGTAACGACGCTCAGCCCTAACTTAGCCCTCTTGAAAATTTTAGTGGTAGAAGAAGAGACTGCCTTTGAATTGGGCAAGATGATTTTGCGCCAATCCGACGATCCCGCCCTGTTTCAACAGCGATTAAACTTGCTGGAGACTATACTGGTCAATAAATTTCCCCATCTTGGCACCGAGGACATTTTAAAAATGCTAGACCTAAAAACCGTTGATTTGACCCAGTCTCGCTTTTACCAAGAAGTTGTGGCGTTAGGCCTAGAGCAAGGACGGCAAGAAGGACTACAAACAGGCCGACAAGAAGGACGGCAAGAAGGACTACAAACAGGCCGACAAGAGGAAGCGGCGGCGCTAGTTCTACGGCAGTTAACCCGTAAGTGTGGGCAATTGACCCCGGGCCAAGTCGCTCAGGTGCGGGGGTTGGAGCTTGAGGCGTTGGAACGGTTAGGGGAGGATTTGTTGGATTTTAGCGGCGCCGCTGATTTGGTGGCTTGGTTGGATTAGCGCCGGCGCCGGCTGTGGGCTTGATCCCCCC
>JAYKIZ010000336.1:0-5251 GCA_035285965.1 Cyanobacteriota bacterium
GCTCTTGACCTGATTCAAAGTTTTTCGCCGGATCTAATGATGGGCGGCCCCCCTTGTCAAGATTTCTCCAGCGCCGGTAAACGGGACGTCAGTCTGGGGCGAGCGGATTTAACTTACCATTTTGCCAATCTGGTTTGCGCCGTCCGCCCCCAGTGGTTTGTGATGGAAAACGTGGAGCGGATTAAAAAGACTGCTATTTTAACGGAGGTGACCCAACAATTTATCGATAGCGGCTATGGCTTATCCGCCGTCATTTTAAACGCCGCCTATTGCGGCGTCCCCCAAGCCAGAACCCGCTTTTTTTTAATCGGTCATTGGGGAGACTGCCATAATCAACTGAACGCCATTTTTCAAAAAAATCTTAGCCCCAAACCCATGACTCTCAGAGATTACTTTGGCGATGAACTTGGGCTAGAGTATTACTATAGACATCCTCGTAACTATAATCGCCGCGGCGTTTTCACCTTAGACGAACCCAGTCCCACCGTCCGCGGCGTCAATCGTCCTTTGCCCTCCGGCTATCGGCTCAATTCCTGCGATCCTCCCGGCGTCGATTTAACTCAGATTCGACCGCTGACGACTCTGGAAAGGAGCTACATTCAAACTTTCCCCAAGGACTTTAAATTTTTCGGCGCTAAAACCCATTTAGAGCAAATGATTGGTAACGCCGTTCCTGTAAATTTGGCTCAATTCGTCGCTCGGGGCCTTCAGGACTATCTCCAAAACGGCGCCGGGGCGGTTACGTTGTTGAATAATCGCGCAACCTTTGAGCGCCCCCAAACGGCGCTGAACCGGATGCCGGCGCCGGCGGGAATTTTATGTCCAACCTAAGCCGACATCTTCAGAAGAGCGTAAGGCCCCCTTTAACCCACTTCAATATTTCCCGCTAGGTAGTCTCGCAACTGCCGGTCATGGTCGTGGCTTAGGTTGCCTAACGGCAGTTCGGAAAGCGGAAACGCCTCTGCTTGAATCACCTCTAACCCGTCTTCCACCCGTAGCTCCCCCGTGGCCTCCACGGCTAGCAGAATGGAGATAGAGTGCATCCGGGGGTCCCGCTCCGGGTCAGAATAGACCCCCGCCAGTCGGGGCGCTTCCGCTAGCTCTAAGCCGGTTTCTTCCTTGAGTTCCCGCCGGGCCGCCGCGGTTAAGGTTTCGCCCCAATCCACCAGACCGCCCGGTAGTCCCCATTGCCCTGTGTCTCGGCGCTGAATCAAGACCAGGCGACCGTCTTCCAACCGGGGAATCAAGGTTACGCCGGTGATGGGGTGACGGAAGGCCACCTTCAGTAACGTCCGGGTATAGCGCCAAAATTGGGACATAGAGAAACGGAAAAGTAAAGATGCCCTTAGCTTAACGAATCCCAGGACAAAGGGAAACTGATAAAGTTATTGATTTAAGGCCCGAAGCATCCAGGCGGTCTTTTCATGTACCCGCATCCGGTCGGAGGCGAGGGAGGTGGTGGACTCGTCGTCGGCGCTCTGGGAAAGCTTGAGCACTTGGCGGCAGGTTTTAACAATTTGTTCGTGGCCGCCGGTGAGAATATCCACCATTTCCGTCCCGGAGGGAATGGAGTCCACCTCTTGAATCGAACTGAGTTGGGCGAACTGTTTATAGGTGCCGGGGGCGACGACGTCTAAACTGCGAATGCGCTCGGCGATTTCGTCCACCGCCAGCGCCAGTTCGTTGTACTGCTCTTCAAACATGAGGTGCAGTTCCCGGAATTGGGGGCCGGTGACGTTCCAGTGAAAATTGTGGGTTTGTAGGTAGAGGGTGTAGGTGTCGGCGAGAAGTTTTTTCAGACCCTCGGCGATTTTCAACCGTTCGGCTTCAGGAATGCCAATATCAATAGCGCTCATGGTCAACCTTTGATTAACAGGTAATATGCTAATCACTATAGCGGTCTTTCCTCGGGCCGAAACTGCGGATTAACGAAAGCGCCGATAGACCTCCGTTAAGGCCTCAGCGTCTCCCACAGACGAAAGGGGGCGTTTTTAAAATCGGCGCTTACCGCTTTGACCGCTTCGACAACTCTAAATAGACCAGTAGCGCGTTAATATCCGCCGGATTGACGCCGCCGATGCGGGCCGCTTGACCGATGGTGAGGGGTTTAATTTGGTTCAGTTTTTCCCGAGCTTCCATAGAGAGAGTCTCAATGGTCAGGTAATCCAAGCCCTGGGGCAGGGGGCGCTGGCTTTGACGGCTGACCTGCTCGATTTGCTTTTCCTGGCGCCGGATATAACCGGAATATTTAATTTCGATTTCGACCCCTTCTTTCTCAACGGCGCTTAGCTCGGGGTTGCCGAGACCAAAGGATTCTAAATCGGCGTAGCGGAAACCGGGGCGCCGGAGGAGATCGGCTAAAAGGATCGAGCCTTTAATGGCTTGTTGGGTTTGGGCCGCGATGGCCTGGGCCGCGGGGTCTTGCTCTTTAATGCGGGCGCCGTAAAGTCGCTCTTGTTCGGCCCGAATCTGGTCTTGTTTCGCGGTAAAAAGGCGCCAGCGCCGGTCGTCGATGAGGCCAATTTCTTGCCCTAAGGGTGTCAGGCGCTGGTCCGCGTTATCGGAGCGGAGGACGAGGCGGTACTCGGAACGGCTGGTGAGCATCCGGTAGGGTTCCCGCAGGTCTTTCGTGCAGAGATCGTCTAGGAGAGCGCCGATATAGCTTTCTTCCCTCGGTAAAATTTTCAGATCCAACCCCTGACAATAGCGGGCGCTGTTGATTCCGGCGACGATCCCCTGGGCGGCGGCTTCTTCATAACCCGTGGTGCCGTTAATCTGCCCGGCGCAAAACAGCCCGGCGATTTTCTTGGTCATCAGACTGGGATAACACTGGGTGGCGGGGAGATAATCGTACTCCACCGCGTAGGCGGCCCGGAGCATGACGCAATTTTCTAGCCCCGGCAAACTCTGGAGCATGGCCAGTTGCGCGTTTTCCGGCAGTCCGGTGGAAAAGCCCTGGATATAGAGTTCGGGAATACCTCGACCCTCCGGCTCAATAAAAATTTGGTGGCTTTCCTTATCGGCGAAACGGACAATTTTATCTTCAATGGAGGGACAGTAGCGGGGCCCCTTGGAGTCGATAAAACCGCCGTAGATAGGCGAAAGATGAAGATTATCCCGGATAATTTGGTGGGTTTTAGCAGTGGTGCGGGTGAGGTAACAATTCATTTGCTCCCGCTCTTGCCACACCTCCGGGTCAAAGCTAAACCAACGAACCTCTTCATCCGGGGGTTGGGGTTCCAGACGGCTATAGTCCACCGAGCGCCGATCTACCCGAGCGGGAGTTCCCGTTTTCAGCCGCCCCGTTTCAAAGCCCAAATCCGAGAGGGTTTCCGTTAAACCCAGCGCCGCGAATTCCCCAGCGCGCCCGGCGGCCATGGATTTGCCCCCAATCCAAATTTTGCCCCCGAGAAAAGTGCCCGTGGTCAGCACGACGGCGCCGGCGCCGAAACAGGAGCCGAAATAGGTCTGGACGCCGACAATTTCGTCATTGTCCCCCAGGATTAAATCCGTCACCATCCCCTCCCGCACGGAAAGGTTGGGCTGATTTTCCACAATCCCCTTCATAAGGGCGGCGTATTCCCGCTTATCGGTTTGGGCCCGCAACGCCCAGACCGCGGGGCCCCGAGAAAGATTTAAGACCCGCTTTTGTAGATAAGTGCGATCGGCCATTTTGCCGATTTCTCCCCCCAGGGCGTCCACTTCATGGGTCAACTGAGATTTGGCGGGGCCTCCAACGGCGGGATTGCAGGGTTGCCAAGCGATCTTGTCTAAATTCAAGGTCAGCATTAACGTCCGGGCCCCCAGCCGGGCCGCCGCCAGCGCCGCTTCGCAACCAGAATGGCCGGCGCCGACAACAATGACGTCAAAGCGATCCTGAAAGTCCTGGGGGAGTCTGAGGGTCATAGGAGGAGACGTTAAGGCAAGGAGAGATTCCTAGTTTAACCAGATTTTCGCGGTTCTTCTGGGCTTCCGGCTTATGGGATTGGTGAAAGCGACTCCTTGAATGGCCCTCTTGCGCGGAACATTAGCCGCTAGGGCTGAGCTTGAATGCGTTAGGCTATCGCTAACTACGGCTCGTTCTCCCCCCCCATCCCCCATGTCCGAATGGCGCAACTTCTTAATCTATCTTCCCCTCGATAAAGCGGCTTGGGAGTTCAAAGCCTCCCCTAACTTGACGCCGCCGATGTTGCTCTACTACTCCGGGATCTTGCCCGCCACGCCGGAATATCGTCATTTACTGCTGGTGACTCAGTTAAACGTCACCGCCACCGGCGCTTTAATGGGAAAGAGTATGCCCTATCCCCACCGGGCGGACGCCAAGGCGACCCACGACTTTTCCCTGATTTTTGAATTGGCCCAGCGCCCGGACACCCGGGAATTTCTCTTTCATTTCCAAATCAGCGGCACTGATATTACCGCAAAGCAGTTAGCCTATATGCTAGTGGAAACCGTCAATAAAACCCTCCCAGAGTACCGAGATTATCTCCAGCAACACAAATTCGCCCCCTTTTGGTCGGGGTTAGCGGTCAATAAACTCTACCAACTCAAGGCGGATACCAAAATCTGGACGGATAAGCAATCCCTTCAGGGCTAGGAGCGGCTAAAAATTGGGGAGAGCGGAAAAATCTCCCCCCGGCGCTGGCTTCGTATAACAATAAATAGACACGCTTTGACCCTTGGAGTATTCGCCCATGTCCCACGCCACCGACCTCAAGACCCTTGCTCGCTGGCTCAGCGCCGATTTCAGCAACCAGGCTCAGGCCTTTGAAAATCCGCCCTTTTACGCCCATATCCGGGTGGCCATTCGTCCTGTGCCCCAGTTTCAGGAATCGATGCTCTTTCTAGAGCAGGCCTATGACTTTATGCTCCAGCGCCCCTACCGCTTGAGAGTGCTAAAACTGAAGACGGCGGGGGATCATATCGAAATTGAGAACTTCAAGGTTCAAAACGAAGAAAATTTCTACGGCGCCGCTCGGGATTTGAACAAGCTGAAAACCTTGACTTTAGAGGATTTAGCGCCAATGAATGGGTGCGATATGATTGTTACCTGGAGCGGCCATAGTTTTCAGGGCGTGGTGGAGCCGGGGAAAAACTGCGTCATCGTCCGGGACGGCAAGGAAACCTATCTGGATAACAGTTTTGAAGTCAGCGAAGGGGGGTTGATCAGTTTGGATCGGGGTTATGATCCCCAGACAGATGAGTTAGTTTGGGGGTCTGTGGCCGGCGCTTTTCACTTCCAGCGCCGGGC
>JAYKIZ010000337.1:0-4460 GCA_035285965.1 Cyanobacteriota bacterium
GGACAAATTGACGCGACCAGCCAGTTAGGACAGGGGGCTACGTTTAAGGTGAAAATTCCTTTAGTGAGTTAGGGCGATAACTCTTTCCCTAAAGTTAGGCGTATTTAACAGCGTCCTCATTTTTCCCTCGGCGGCGCCGGGTCGTAACCGCCGGGAGAGAGGGGATGGCAACGCAAAACGCGCTTCAAGGCCAGCCAGCTTCCCCGCCAAGCGCCGTGGATTTCAATGGCGTCCAGGGCGTACTGAGAGCAGGTGGGATAAAAACGACAGGCCGGAGGGAAGAGGGGCGACAGCCAGCGCCGATAGCCCCGAATCAGAGTTTGTAACAGCCCCTTCACCGCTGGTTACTCGTCGCCGCCGCCGATAGCGATGCCGGTGTGATACATTTCGGCGTTTTTGAGGCTAATGCCTTCCAAACTGGCGCCGCTGACCTCCACATCGTAGAGTTTGGCGTAGGCGAAATCGGCGTTGCGCAGGTTGGCGTTGTTCAGGCTCGCGTTAGTCACTAGCGCCCCCTGTAGTCGGGCTTGCTCTAAATTAGCGCCGGTTAAATCCGCGCCTTCTAAATTCGCTTCTGTCAGGTCGGCGCTCCTCAAGTCCGCCTGCCGTAGATCGGCGCCAATCAGATGGGCCCCTTTCAAATCCGCTCCCCGCAGGTCGCAGGCCATACAGGCGTTAGTTTCTAACAATTGCCGAACTTGGTCGGGATTTTCTCCCCAAGCGGGGTTGATAACAAATAAGGGCGCTGTCGCCAACAGAAACGGCGCTAACCAATTCAAAGTCCGTTCCATATCCCACCTCCCAAAACAGTGTCGAGACTTGCTTAATTTCAGTCTAACGGGAAAATGGAGGATCTGTCCTCAGCGTCCTAACGGATAGGAGAATTGGGAATTTCCCTCATTTTCTCAATATCTATGACGACTATTACCGTCACACAGTTCCTAGGGTCATCGTCGCTTTCGGCTCAAAACTCGATCATCTGCAACCGATTTTGCAACATTTGGGGGAATTGGGCGTAGTAGCGTTGATTGAGGGGAGAGGGATGGGGCAGGGGCATAAGATTGACGGAGCGCCGCTGGAGTTTTCCCTGGGCGTCGATAGCGGTCAAGGTTACGGTTAACTGCTCCGCAAAGCGGTCTTTGCCCTTAAAAAATTTTTCCACCTCCCCCTTGGCGCCGTAGGGACTAAACCACTGAAAGGCTTCCGTGCCCAGGGTAATAATTTGTCCGCCCCGCCAGTGACAGACCAATAATTCCTCGATAAAAGGGCGGAAACGGTCTTTAACCTCGACGCTGTAGGCCTTATTTCCCGGCGGTTTATAGGGCACCGTATTGGTTAACAACAGGCGCTCGCAGACCGTCGCCAATTCCTGCCGATTCTGGGCCTTGCGTCCCCGCCAAGCTTGAAAAAAGCCTTCCCGCACTAACGTTCCGGCGGCGCCGATGAGGGGTTGCCCGGCGCGAACTTCATCCCGTCCTAGATCCCGTCCAAAAAAACACAACTGCCCCTGGAGGTTGCCGGCGCAGAGGATGGGTTGGAGGGGGTCTTTATCCGCGCTTTGATAGACTTCGAGATCTAGGGGAAAGGGCTGGCGCCGGGCCTCTTGGTAAACCCGTTGACGGAGATCGCTCAATTCGGTCATGGACATGGGGCATTATCTCGGCAGGGGAACCACCGGCGCCGGGGCCTGGGGAAAATTAAAGGGCGCGACGGGGGCCGGAGCTTGGGGCGGCGCGGGAACCGGCGCTTTGGGAGGAGTCGGTAAATTGCGGGCGGCGCTGAGGACGTCCCGGACGACTAATCTTTGTTCGGCGCTGTAGCCGGAAAACGTCCGAATCGCGGTCAGTTCCACCTCGACCCCGAGACCGGGCCGCAGATGCTCTGGGGCGATGGGCAGTTGCCCGAGGTTAATCACAAATTGATTGCCCCTGAGATTCACCAATTCCTGGGGCACGTCCCCATCAAAGCGGGTCGAGTAATCCGTGGGGGGTCGAAAGCGGGGGTCGGCTTGGGTGGTGCGGTATTTGAGTTTGAATTGAGTTTTCACTAGGTTAGACTGCCCCGCTTGATCGGTGACGAAGAGTTTTAAATTGGTTTCATTGCCCGTCAGAACCAAATTGCCCAACTGGGTGGCGTCCCCGGCGTTGAGGGCGTTATAGACCACAAATTCTGTCACCTGGTTACGCTTCTGGGTGGCGCCTTCTAGCCAGAGGTTATCGGGAAAGGCGGCTTGAATCTCCTGGCGGTCGTCTAGGCCTAGGGTCACGGTACGTTCGGCGAAGGACTGGAAGGGCTGGGGCGCGTTCCAGATCAGGAGAAAAGACCGCTCGATTCGCTCCGCTAGGATTAAATATTCGTCGGCGATGACGGAACCCGGCGCTAACAGCGCCGTCGCGCCCTGGCGGGTTTCCCAGCGGTTTTTGGAGAGAGTGAAGCCGTTATCTTTCAATGTGGCCAAGGTGACGGTGGCGGTGGGTCGGTCCGATTCCAGGGGCTTATTAAGGTTCAAAACTGTCAGGCGTCCCGGTAAACCATCCCGCCCCGCTAAGCCGTTATTGCCATTGACCCCGTTCCGGCCGTTCGTGCAACGAAACTCCTGGGTCGTACACCGATAATCGGGACTGCCGGGACTGCCGCTACAGGTTTCCACCGTCCAGTAGGGCTGAGTGCAGAGACAACCCTGACTGCCCTGACCGCCAGCGCCGGGTTGGCCCCCTTTCCCCCCCGGCGCGGTCACGAAAACTTGCCGTAAATTGTCCAAATTAGCGGCGTAAATGGTGACGGAGCCGCCGTTGCCGCCGTCGCCGCCATTGCCGCCGTTGCCGCCGTTGCCGCCGTCCGCGGCCTGAAGATTTTGCCGGGTCTCTAGGGGTTGATTACCGCAGTCTGGGGGCGTCCCTTCGGCGCCGTTTTCTCCCTGGGAGCCGTCTTTGCCCGCCAGATTTAAGGTTAGGGGCGACCCGTCGGCGAAGAGGGTCAGGTTATCAGCGTTACTGCCGGGTTGACCGTTGGCGCCGGCGGCGCCGGTTTGTCCCTGGGCGCCGTAGGGTTGGAGTTGGAGTCCCTGGGCCAGCATTAGACAATCTTCCCGGAAGGGGGGACGGGCCGGGGTCGGGACAGCGAATAACAAGCCGCTCGTCATCGCCAAAAACCCTATCCAGGGGCGACAAAAGGTCATAGGTTCAAGGGGGAGACAATCTGAGAACTAGACCCGCTGGCTTAAACTTTTGTTTCGCCCCAGGGTCGGGAGATTTTTTAGGAAAACTTGACTTTGCAGATGTCCCCCCCAGGCTTACACTTGTCTGGAGAACTGTACAAGGCAGTGGCGAGGTCTGTTTGTGAAACGAGTTTTAGCGATTATTCTCGGCGGCGGCGCCGGCACCCGTCTGTATCCCCTCACGAAAGTCCGGGCCAAGCCTGCGGTTCCCCTAGCCGGGAAATACCGCCTCATTGATATTCCCGTCAGTAATTGCATCAACTCCGAGATTGTCAAAATCTACGTCCTGACCCAGTTTAATTCCGCCTCCCTCAATCGGCACCTAGCCCGCACCTATAATTTTTCCGCCTTCCAGGAAGGCTTCGTGGAAGTTCTGGCGGCCCAGCAAACCGTCGATAATCCCCAGTGGTTCCAAGGAACTGCCGACGCCGTGCGCCAATACCTTTGGTTGTTTGAAGACTGGGACGTGGACGAGTATTTAATTCTCTCCGGCGATCACCTCTATCGCATGGACTACAGCCAGTTTGTTCGGCGCCATCGGGAAACCAACGCCGATATTACCCTCTCTGTGGTGCCGGTGGACGAGAAGAAAGCGCCGGAATTGGGCTTAATGAAAATTGACAGCGCCGGGCGGGTGGTGGATTTCTCCGAAAAACCCAAGGGAGAGGCGCTGAAACAGATGCAGGTGGACACGACGATTCTGGGACTGACGCCGGAGAAAGCCAAACTTAATCCCTACATCGCCTCCATGGGGATCTATGTTTTCAAAAAACAAGTGTTGGCAGATCTCCTCGCCACCCACGGTAGCGCCACGGATTTTGGCAAAGAAATTATTCCCGCCTCCGCTGGGGAGTTAAATCTCCAAGCCTATCTCTTTGACGACTATTGGGAAGATATTGGGACGATTGAAGCCTTTTTTGACGCCAACTTGGCGCTGACCCGGCAACCCCAGCCCCCCTTTAGTTTTTACGACGAAAAAGCGCCGATCTACACCCGCGGGCGCTATCTGCCTCCTTCTAAACTCTGGAATTGCTCCATTACGGAATCCATGGTGGGGGAGGGCTGTATTTTAAAAGATTGCCGTATCCATCACTCCGTTCTTGGTATTCGTTCCCGAGTCGAGTCCGGCGCCACGGTGGAAGACACCCTGGTGATGGGGTCGGATTTCTATGAATCCCTGCCGGAACGGGAAGCTAGCCTAGAACAGGGGCAAATTCCCATCGGTATCGGCGCCGGGAGCACT
>JAYKIZ010000338.1:0-11804 GCA_035285965.1 Cyanobacteriota bacterium
TCCCGATTGTGAGAAATCTTAACTTTTCTTAACTTACAACATTTTTCTCGGATTGAGGGGGAATGGAGCCAAATTTAGCGGGAGTCCTTCAAAGCCATCCCCTCCAGTGGCCCATTGAGGACTCGCGGCGCTCAGAGACTGAAAAAGCGTAGCTCCTCCTCCGGCGCTAAATCCGCCAATAACTCTCCGGCGCCGTCCTTACCCTGAAGTTTAAAGTCCCCGGCATTGAGGGAGAGAAGCCGTCCCTGGGAGGTCATCGCTTTGAGGGCTAGATCTTCTGTCATTAGGCAAAACATCGATAAATGGTCTGACTTGACGGTAAAGCGGAGCGCCGTCGCGCCCAAATCCCCCGGATGGCAGAGGCGAATTTCCCCCAACTCTAGCCGTTTGCCCCAACCCAGGCGGGTTAAGAGGACGACTTCCCCGTCGCTAGGGCAGGTTAAAGCGCCGACTAGGGTTTCGCCTAACCGTAAACGCAGGGCGTTTTGACCCTGGGCCGAGCGTCCCAGACGGGGAATTTCCGATTCCGCTAAACGAAAGCGCAACAGGCGTCCGCTACTGGCGCCCACCACTAGATTTTGGGAGGCGTCGGCGGAGCTGAAGGTCGCTTGAGCTAGCCGCTCTCCCTCCTTAACTTTGAACAAGGCTAATCCCCGCGGTCCCATCTCGGCTAATTCCCCCAGCGCCAAACGTTTCAAACGTCCCTGATCCGTTAATAAAATCAGGTCTTTCTGCTCCAATTCGGCAGGCGGCAAACAAGTTAGAATCACTTGTTCTTGATCCCGTTGGGCGCCCTTGGGTAGGAGTTCCCCTAGGGGAACGCGGGCGACGGACTGGGGCGGGATCTCCTTCAGGGGCAGGGGATAGACTTTGCCGCTGTCGGTAAAAATCCAGAGGATTTCGCTCTGGCCGACGGTTTCTTGATAGGGGTAAAACGTATTGGGATCAATCTCCGTCGGCGCTTGCCAGGCGATTTCTCCCTCTAAATTCAGGGTTAATCGGGCCTCCGGCGGCGGGGCCTGGGGGGTGAAGAGCGCCAAGGGAGAGGCGGGCTTTTCCCTGATTTTGGCGGGTTTAGGAGCCTTGGGTTCAATCGCCGGGGTTAACTCGGCTTCAAGGCTCTGAGTTTCCGCGCTGGACGCTTCCGGTTCTGGAGTCGCGACTTTGGGTTTGGGGCCCCGACGCTTTTTCGGCGCCGGGTCTTCCCTTGCCACCGTCGGCGCCGGGGTCGCCTGGGCAGAAATACGAGTTCGGCGGGGATCGGCGAATTCTTTTTTCAACTGCCGCAATTCTTTTTTCAGCGCCTTCAGCCGTTCGGGACGCTCGACGAGCAAGTTTTCTAGGGTGGCGATCCGTTGGGCCAGTTCGTCCCGCTCCTGTTCTAGTTTTTGACGCTCCAACCCAGTGATACGCCGCAGGGGCATGGCTAAAATCGCGTCGGCCTGATTGGGGGAAAGGTCAAACTGGTCCTGAAGTTGGATTTTGGCGCCGGCGCCGTCCGGCGCGTGGCGAAGAATATTGATTAAGCGGTCTAAATCCCCCAGAGCCAATAGGAGACCGGAGACCAACTCTAGGCGCTGTTGGGTCTCCTCCAGTTCCGTTTCATACTGACGAATGAGGGTATTTTCCCGGAAGCGGAGAAACTCTTCTAAAATCTGCCGCAGGGTTAACTGGGCCGGGCGATTCTCCACCAGAGCCAAAAAAATGGCCCCAAAATTACTTTGCAGCGCCGTGCTTCGGTACAACTTCTCTAAAATGGCCTCCGGGTCGGCGTCCCGCCGCAGTTCAATCACCACCCGCATCCCTGTCCGGTCGCTCTCGTCCCGCAGATCGGCGATGCCCTCCAGGTTGCCCTCGTTCACTAGACTCGCCACCTTCTCAATCCAACCCGCTTTATTGACCTGAAAAGGTAATTCCGTGACGATAATGGCCGCGCGACTATGACCCCGGCGCTTTTCGCTCCGAATCGTTTCCAGGTGAGTGACCCCCCGCACCGGAATCAATCCTTTTCCTGTCGCGTAGGCGCTCCGAATCCCCTCACTATCGAGGATTTCTCCCCCGGTGGGAAAGTCCGGCCCCGGAATCAGCGCCCAGAGGTCTTCCTCCGACAAATCGGGATTATTAATCAGCGCAATGAGACCGTCCACCACTTCTCCCAAATTATGGGGCGGGATATTGGTCGCCATACCCACGGCAATACCAGAACAGCCGTTCAGCAAGAGAAAAGGCAGTTGGGCCGGTAACACCGCCGGTTCCTGTTGGGAGTTGTCGAAGTTGGCCGTAAAGGGGACAATGGCGTCGCTAATCTCCGCCAGTAAAGCTTCGGTGGCCACGGAAGCGAGACGGGTTTCCGTATACCGCATGGCGGCGGCGGGGTCGTTATCCACGGAGCCAAAGTTGCCGTGGCCCGCCAGCAGGGGATAGCGACTGGAAAAGGTCTGCACCATCCGCACTAGCGCGTCATAAACGGATTGATCTCCGTGGGGGTGATATTTCCCCAAGACATCCCCCACCACCCGGGCGCATTTCCGAAAGGGACGGTCGGGGGTCAGCCCCAACTCGTGCATGGCGTAGACGATACGGCGGTGAACCGGCTTGAGGCCGTCCCTGACGTCCGGGAGCGCCCGCCCCACGATGACGCTCATGGCGTACTCCAAGTAAGAGCGCTCCATTTCCTGATGCAGAGCCGTGGGGATGACGCGGCCAAGCGCCGAAAGTTGCAGGGGAAGAGTCATAGTCAAAGGGGGCCGTCTGCCATTTTTCTAGCGCTCAATGGTAGCATTTCAGGCGCTAGCGTCCTGTTTTCTCAGGGGAGAACGTCTCTCAACGCCCCCCTGAGGGAGGGTCGTCTCCGGGGATTGGGTTCGGGCCAGCGCCGCCTGGAGAATCTCTCCTTCAATGACTTCCGTGGCCAGTAGCTCCCCGGTTAACTCTTCTAGCAATTCTCGATTTTCGGACAAAATGCCGAAAGCTTCTTCATAGCCCCGCTCCACCAGCGCCTTAACTTCCCGGTCAATGGCCCGGTCCGTTTCCTCGCTTCGGAGACGACGCCCGCCGGCGGCGCCGTTTAAAAAACTATTGCTCGGCGCTTGATTATAGGCTAGGGGCCCTAGGGTGGGACTCATGCCGTAGAGGGTGACCATTTGTTCGGCAATGGCTGTGGCCCGTTGCAAATCATCCGCGGCGCCGTTGGTGACAGAGCCGAAAACCAGAGCTTCCGCGGCCCGACCCCCCAAAAGCATGGCGATCTGTTGGCGAAATTCCCCCTCCGTCATCAGAAAACGATCCTCCGTGGGCATTTTCAGGGTATAGCCCAGGGTCGAGACGCCCCTAGGCACAATGGAAATTTTCGTTACCTTGCCGCCCCCCGGCATGACGGCGCCGACGAGAGCGTGGCCGACTTCGTGGTAAGCCACAATTCGTTTTTCCTGAGGGGAGAGCGCGCGGCTTTTTTTCTCCAGCCCGGCGATGATGCGCTCAATGGCCGCTTGAAAATCTTCCTGGAGCACTTGTTCCCGTTGCTGGCGGGCCGCTAACAGCGCCGCCTCGTTGACCAGATTAGCTAGATCCGCCCCGGCGAAACCGGGGGTCTGGGTGGCGATGGCGTTTAAGTCCAAATCCTCTCCCGTTTGAATCCGTTGGGCGTAGATGCGCAGAATCGCTAAACGTCCCGCTAAATCCGGTCGGTCCACCAACACCTGCCGGTCAAAGCGCCCCGGTCGCAGTAGCGCCGGATCGAGGGTTTCCGGGCGATTAGTGGCGCCGAGGACAATCACCGTGGCCTCCCCGGCGCTGAAGCCGTCCATTTCCGTCAGCAGTTGATTGAGGGTCTGCTCCCGCTCGTCGTTGCCGCCGCTACTAACGGCGCCGGAACTGCGGGATTTGCCGATGGCGTCCAGTTCGTCGATAAAGATAATGCAGGGGGCCTGTTGTTTGGCCTGTTGAAAAAGGTCTCGCACCCTAGCGGCGCCGGTGCCCACAAATAGTTCCACAAATTCCGAGGCGGAAATACTAAAAAAAGTCACCCCCGCTTCCCCCGCCACGGCTTTCGCTAAGAGGGTTTTTCCCGTCCCCGGCGGCCCCACCAGCAGAACCCCCTTGGGAATCCGGGCGCCGATTTTCCGAAAGCGCTCCGGGTCTTTGAGAAACTCCACAATTTCCCGCAGTTCGGTCTTGGCTTCCTCGGCGCCGGCCATATCGGCGAAGGTCACCGCTTCCGCTTCTCCCTCTAGGTAAAGTTTGGCTTTGCTTTTGCCAAAGGCCAGGGCCTGCTTATCGTCATTGCGATAGACCAAAAAGCGCATGGCGAAGACCAAAATTAAGGGCGGCACCACCCAGGCCAGCGCCGTGCCGATCCAGTTGGGACTGGCCGGAACCTCCGCTTCAAAAATCACGCCTTGCCTTTCCAGACGCTCCGCCAGTTGGGGATCATTCACCGGCACCGTCCCTAAAATTTGCCCCCGCTGTTGGGCCTGCTCCGTTTCCGGCAGAGGCGGCGGAGCGCCGTGGAGGGGATTACGACTTTCCGGGGAGGGCGCGAGGGGATCCGTGGGAATATCGGCGAATAGATCTGTTTGGGGTTCTAGGGGAGAGGGTTTCAGTTGGTATAAAATCAAGCGCTCTCCCACCTTGACTCGCGCGACTTGACCTTTATTCACGGATTGGAGAAATTGGCTATAGGGCTGGAGGGGAATATCTTCCCGTTGCCGGGGCCAAAACAGCGCCATCAGCAGAATCACCCCGGCGCTGGCGAGCAAAAGACTGCCTAGGGGAGGGATACGCAACCAAGAGAGTCGGGATTTGGGGCCCATTGTGAAACCAAAATAGTGAGGAGCGGGGCAAGCCCGTAACCCATCATAAACCTCGACTCATGGGAAATTGACGGTTTCCGGTTCCCCCTTCGGCCCCATCGATTCGGTCTTAACCTCCAACTGCTTCGAGTCGGACTCAGTCCATTACGAACACTCTCCGATGAATTCGCCCTAAGGCTCGTCCAAAGCGGTCAAAAAATTCGCTAAGAGTCCTTTACCCTGCTCCGTCAAAATGCTTTCCGGGTGGAATTGCACGCCCTGAAGTCGAGGATAGTCCCGGTGCCGCAGTCCCATGATCAAGCCGTCTTCCAGCCAAGCGGTGATTTCTAAACACGCGGGCAAACTCTCCTGCTCCACCACTAAACTGTGATATCGGGTGGCGTTAAAAGGATTATCCAACTCCGCAAAAACCCCCTGGCTTTGGTGGTAAATGGGCGAAGTTTTGCCGTGCATCAAAGTCGGCGCCGAAATGACGTTGCCCCCAAAGGCTTGACCAATGCTTTGGTGTCCTAAACAAACGCCTAGGAGGGGAATCTGGAAGCCGTAGGTTTTGATCAACTCTAGGGAAATTCCCGCGTCTTCCGGGCGGCCCGGGCCGGGGGAAATGACAATGCCAGAGGGGTTTAAGGCGCCGATTTGCTCTAAGGTGATTTTGTCGTTTCGATAGACCTGAATCTCCTGGGCGACAGGAAAACGGGCGCCCAGTTCCCCCAGATACTGCGCCAAATTATAGGTAAAACTGTCGTAGTTATCGATGATGAGAATCATAGATCAGATTACAGATTACAGATTACAGACTACAGAAAAGTTGATATCTGGTATCTGTCATCTGATATCTGTTTAAAGGGCCAAGAGAGGAGGCAGGAGCAGGCAACCGCCCACAATGACGGCGGCCAGCGCCGAGATTAAAACGGCTCCGGCGGCGCAATCCTTGGCGATTTTCGCCAGTTCGTGATAGGACTGCCCCACGGTGAGATCCACCACTGATTCCAGCGCCGTGTTTAGCAGTTCGAGAATCATCACCAGCGCCGAGGTGAGGGTGAGAATCGCTAAACTCGCGCCGGTCACCTGGAGGAAAATGCCCGAAGTAATGGCCAGGGAGCCGACGCAGGTGTGAATGCGGAAATTGCGTTGGGTGACGAAGGCGTAGCGCACCCCCGCCCAAGCGTAGCGAAAACTGGTGAACAGATCCGGCGCCACTTGCCAAGCTTGGCGCCGTTGGGTCGTTTTCGGCAATGGCGCGAGGCTCAAGCTCAGGTTAGAGGAGGGGAAAGTGGCGGGGTAGGGGGTTTTCATAACAGTGTGATTGCTCCAAAAAATAAAACCGTAAACCGAACGGCGGCGCTCAGGGAGGGGCGACTCCCAGAGTTTCCTCTGGGGGATCTAGACCAATCCGGGTCAGGAGACTTTCCTGACAAGCCAGCATGGCCGTTAAGGAGGCTTCGTCGGGATGATCCCAGCCCAAAAGGTGCAGGAGACCGTGGGCCGCCAGCCAAGCCAGTTCGTAGGACAAATCATGGCCCCTTTCCCGAGCCTGTCGTTGGGCCTGGGGAACGGAAATAACGATATCGCCCAAATAAAGGGGTTCCGCGTCCGGTAGCGCCGGGAGTTCTCCATCCAGCGCCGCAAAGGCTAGGACGTCGGTGGTTTGGGCCGTCTGGCGGAACTGGGCGTTGAGAGCCGTCATTTCTTCGTCGTCCGTCAGCCGTAGGGTGAGTTCGTAGCCCGGCGCCGGGGGAAGCTCTTCTGGGAGAGAGTCCAACCAAACTTGCCCCCAATCCTGCCAGAGGCGGGGGGCGATAAGATCGAGGAAATCTGGATCCGACCCTTGAACGTGAAGCTCAAATAAGTTTGGAGAACTAAGAACGGCGCTCATAGGCTACAGCCACTGCCGAGTGAGATAGGAGACGCCCACCAGTAAACCGAGGAGGCCGGCGGTGGTCAAGAAGAAGTGAAAGAGGGACTTATTCCGCTTGCGAACCATATTGCGCATGGCCAGCTTGACATAGCTTGGCGGCGGCTCCTGGGGAGGAGCGGGGGGTTCTAGGGGAGAAGTCTCGCTCATGGATTGAGATTTTTGTATGCTATCGATTAAATCTGCTACCCACTCTAATCAGAATGCCCAAAAAATGCAAGGGTTTATCCCGCCTCTTGCCAGAAATTTTGGACGAAGAGAGCGCCGGTTTTGATACATTAATCGCAGAATCGGATTGAGCCAGCCGGGGATCTCACTACTCGAAAGGAAACAGTCCCCAGGCGGCGCCCCGGCGCCGGAGCCAACCGGAGGCCCGCAGACGGGTAATCGTCCAATTCACTTTTTCCCGTAGGCTCTCATACTGGAGTCCCCGAGGCATGGCCACCCCCAGCGCCGCCCCCGACCACTGTACCGGCAACTTTTCCAGTCGCGCGTCCGTTTGAACCCAACCGGTGAGAACGCTCATATCGCCAACGAAGGCGTCAATCTGACCTTGAATCAGGGCCTTCCGGGCTTCCGCGTAGGTTGATAACCCGACTAAGGTCGCCTGGGGGAAGCGGCGCTTGAGTAAAGGAACGGCGCTGGATCCTGCCAAAACCCCCAGACGCCGGCTTTGTATCGACAGAGAATTGAGGCCGCCGCCCCGGCGAACAATCACCCCCGCGCCGTCCAGGTAGTAGTAGGGGCTGAAATCTACCACCCGAGACCGGGCCGGATTAATCCCCATCTGGGCGATTACTAAATCGACCCGATCCGCAAACAGCGCCGGCAGACGCTCCTGATTCAGTAGAGGAACCAGTTCTAGAGCTTCGGCGCTCCCCAGTAGATCCTCGGCCAACTGTCGCGCCAGGTCAATTTCTAACCCCTGAAGTTGTCCCCGACTATCCCGGAAACCCAAGGGACGGGTATTGTCCTTGACCCCCACCCGTAGATAACCCCGTTCCTGGATGGTTTCCCAATCCGCGGCACCGAGGCAGAGCGCCAAGAGGGCGACTCCGCTTAGACGCAGGAGAGGGAGCCAGGGCCGCCTTCCCGTCCATGCCAGCTTGCTCAACAGTCTCTTCATCCCCATCAAAAACGCTCCCCGCCGGACCGCGATTGTCCTACGCCATAACCCGGAGTGTTGCCGCCGTTAAGTCCGTCAGCGCCGATAAACAGGGATAGGCGGCGTCTAAACCTTCCCGCAACCAGAGTAGGTATTCCACATTACCGGCGGGGCCCTTGAGGGGAGACGGCGTCAGGCCGCCGTAACCCCACCCCAGCGCCAGGGCGGCTTGGCAGACGCCGTCAATGGCTTGGGCCTGGGCGGCGCTATCCCGAACCACGCCGTTTTTGCCCACTTTGCCCCGACCCACTTCAAACTGGGGTTTGATCAGCAAAATCGCCTCCCTAGGGCCAATCAGTAAACGCCAGAGCGGCGCCAGAACCTGAGTCAGGGAAATAAAAGATAAATCCACCACGCCTAAATCCGCCGGAATCTCGGCTCCATAGAGGGCTTCGGCGGTGAGATGACGAAAATTAACCCGTTCCTTGAGGACCACTCGACTATCCTGCCGCAGACTCCAGGCCACCTGCCCGTAACCGACGTCGACCCCGTACACCCGAGCGGCGCCGGCTTGAAGCAGACAATCGGTAAAACCGCCGGTGGAAATACCGCCGTCTAGGCAGACCCGCCCCGCTGGCGTTACGGGAAAAACCGCTAGGGCCTGTCGCAGTTTCTCTCCCCCGCGAGAAACGTAGGGGGGTTTTTGCGTCAGGGTTAATTCAACGCCGACATCGACCTCGACGCCGGGTTTGTCGATCATCTGTTGGTTGACCCGCACTTCCCCGGCTCGGATTAATCGTTGGGCCAGATTGCGGCTCTCGCACAACTGGCGCTCCACTAATAACTGGTCTAGACGCTGTTTAGGCATAGCTTAAAGGGGATCGAGGAGATCAAAGAGACGAATCTTCATTTCTTCAATCTGACTGAGGGGCGCGACCCCCTTAGGGCAGGAGAGTTTGCACATTTTGCAATTGTTGCAACCCCAGACACCTTGGGCGCCCTGATTTTGTCGCTCTAGGCGCTGTTGACTGGCCTGATCTCGGGAGTCGAGGAGAAAACGATTGACTTTGGCCAACGCGTGGGGGCCCACAAAGCTCTTATTTTTAGCTTTAGCGTCGCAGTCGGAGTAACAAGCGCCGCAGAGGATACAGTTAGAGACTTGATCCAACAGCGCCCGCTCCTGGGGGCTTTGGCGAAATTCTTCGAGGCTAGCGTTTTGGGCGTTGGTTCGTAGGAGATAGGGGTCAAAGACGTGGAGATCGGCCCAAAAGGGATTCATATCGACGACTAAATCCTTGACAACGGGTAAATTTCCGAGGGGAGAGAGGGTCAGTTCCCCATGATGGGTTTGCCCGTTGCCTTCCAGCCAAGCGAAGGCCTGACCAATACTTTCCTGACAGGCTAAAATAGGGCGGTCGTTAACCCGCATGGCGCAACTGCCGCAGATGGCGTTGCGGCAATTTTTCCGGTAAGCCACGGTGCCGTCCTGTTCTCCTTTAATTTGATTGAGGGCGTCCAGCAGGGTGTTTTGGGGAGACAGACTGAGGGCGTAACTCTGAAAGTAAGGCTCTTGACCCGGTTGCCGGCGCTGGAGGCGGAGGGTAATGTCCATAGGTTTGAAGGGGAGAAGATCAAGACTGGCGCGGGGGAGGCGACTGCGGCGGGAAAACGGCCCGGGGCCATGGGTTGAACCGGAGAACCGTTGGAGAGGGGGCGCTCGCCATTTATCATAGTCCGATCCCGGAGGATCGTCATAGAATAGTCATTCGCTCAACCTTGCGGCGTTAACTCTGCCCAGGACTTCGGCCCGCTATACCGGACTCAACCTCCATGATCGCCTGTCCCTTACCCCTAGACCGCTATCCCCAGATTCTTTTGGCCCACGGCGGCGGCGGCAAGCTCATGGGGCAATTATTAAAGGAGGTCTTTGAAGCGGCCTTCGGCCCCGGCGCCGGCCACGATGCGGCGGTGATTTCTCCCCCGGACGGCGCTTTAGCTTTTACCACCGATTCCTATGTGGTTCATCCCCTGATTTTTCCCGGGGGAGACATTGGGGCCCTTTCGGTCTATGGCACGGTGAACGATCTAGCCATGGCCGGCGCTAGACCCCTCTGCCTCAGCGCCGGGTTTATCCTCGAAGAAGGTCTCTCTGTGGCCACTCTCTGGCAAATTGTCCAATCCATGCAAAGCGCCGCCCAAATTTGCGGGGTAAAGATTCTGACCGGCGATACCAAGGTGGTGGAGCGGGGCAAAGGAGACGGCGTTTTTATTAACACGGCGGGGATCGGGAGCGTTCCCCGGGGGTTAAGGATTCACCCGGATCAAGTCGAGGCCGGGGATCGGGTCTTGATTAGCGGCGACTTGGGGCGCCACGGTATCGCCCTGCTGGCGGCCCGGGAGGGTTTGGAGTTGGAGACGCCCCTGGAGAGCGATCTGGCTCCCCTCCATAGGTTAGTGGCTGATTTACTTCAAGCCGGAATTACCCCCCATTGCCTGAGAGATTTAACTCGGGGCGGCCTCGCCAGCGCCTTGAATGAAATCGCGGAAACCGGCGGGGTAAAAATCGCCATCGAGGCGGAGACCATTTCGGTTTGCGAAGCGGTGGACGGCGCCTGCGAGTTACTGGGGCTTGATCCCCTCTACGTGGCGAACGAAGGGCGCTGTTTGGTGATTGTTTCTCCCCAGGAGAGCGAGAAGGCGTTGGAAATTTTACACAGTCACCATCCCCAGGCGGCGCGGGTGGGCGTCGTGACGGGCCGGAGCGAGCAAAAACGAGGTTTAGTAACGGTGAATCGGGGCGGCGTCAGTCGTTTACTAGATCTCCTCAGCGGCGAGCAGTTGCCCCGCATTTGTTGAAGCGCCGTTGTCTTCTTTTTGGCGCGTGCCCCGCCCGGATTAAATCAGCCTAGGCTAAAAACCTAGCGGCGCTCTAGGGGTTCCAGACGGGGATCGAGGATTTTACGGCCGGCGCCGGCGAAATTAACGGCGATATTCAGCCGGCGCCCGGCGCCGAGGAGATGGGTGACGACGCCGTCTCCAAAACGGGCGTGATGGACGTTGTCTCCCACTTGCCAATCGGCGCTGGGCGCCGGTTTCCGATTTGAGGGTGTGGCCGTTTTGACTCGCGTTTGTTTGACGGGCAGATTAGAGCGCAGAAGTTCCGGGGGGAGTTCCCGAATAAATTGGGAGGGAATAGCGGGTTCCCGCGCGCCCCAGACAAACCGCTCCTGGGCGTAGGAAATTAAAAGTTGCTCCTGGGCCCGGGTGACGCCCACATAACAGAGACGGCGCTCTTCTTCCAAAGAGAGGGGGTCGTTAATACTACGACCATGGGGACAGATGCCCTGCTCCAGTCCGACAAGGAAAACCACGGGAAATTCCAGCCCCTTGGCGGAATGAAGCGTCATCAGGGAGACCTTGTCCTCGTTTTCATCGAGGTTGTCTAAATCCGACGCCAGGGCGGCGCCGCTGAGGAAGCCCTGCAAACTGTTATCTTCGTTGTCCTCCGCGTATTGGCGCATGGCGTTTCCCAATTCCCCTAGGTTGGCGATACGATTATCGGCTTCTTCCGTGCTCTGGTTCTGAAGATCCGCCAGATAGCCGGATTCCTTGAGAACGCGGTTTAATAAATCGACGGCGCCGGCGCTTTCCGCGTTTTCCCGCAAACTGGCCAACAGTTGGGCGAACTGACGGGTGGCTTTGGCGGCCCGTCCCGCCAGGGCGTTAACGGAGGTTTCGTCCTGAAGAATTTCCCAGAGGGGAATCTGTAACTCCTGGGAGGCTTTCAGAAAATGCTCTAGGGTGGTTTTGCCGATACCCCGGCGGGGGCTGTTGATAATCCGTAGTAAACTGACGGTATCCGCCGGATTAGCAATGACCCGCAGGTAAGCTAGGGCGTCTTTGATTTCCTGCCGGTCGTAGAATTTAAAGCCCCCGACGATGGTATAGCGAATATTCGCTTTGAGCAATTCGT
>JAYKIZ010000339.1:0-14002 GCA_035285965.1 Cyanobacteriota bacterium
CGGGCATTCCCAACAGTTCGGAAATTTTCTGGAGAATCAGTTGTTGGACGGGATGGTTTTTATGCAGGTAAGTGTTGAGGGGCCAGTTGCGTTGCTGACAGACCGCCAGCATTCCCGCGTGCTTACCAGAGCAGTTGTGGTGGAGGGGACTTTGCCCTGGAGAAGGGATTGGACACTGTAGGGCGCTCGGTTCAATATCAGCCCGCCAGAGGATATTGAACACTTGCCGGGCCTGCTCGATTTGCCCGTGGTGGGAGCTACAGATGATCGCTAAATCTTTATCCGAGAGACCAAAGCGCTCCATGACGCCGGAACTGGTCACCGCCAAAGCTTGAAAAGGCTTTAGCGCCGAGCGAATAAAGGCCGTGGTTTCGCCACTTCCCGCCACCTGCAACAGGCGTCCCCGGTCGTCGCAGACCGCGGCTTCGGCTAAATGAACAGATTCGAGGATGCCTTCGCGGAGAACCTGAACTTCGATGGGGGGAGAAAGGGTGCGCTTGCCTCGGCTCATGGGAAATGGGATAAACGGCGGAACGTCTCCCAATCTACACCGGATTGCCGGCGCCGCTAAACCCCGCGGGCCAGGGAGACGGTTTTCCGGCTTGTTTCTAGAATAGCTTCTGCTATAATCAACCTCCAGCTTTAACAAATCGTCATAAAACTTAACAAATAGCAACCCTAACCCATGGCCTCTTCTCTTTTAACCCGTCAGTCCGCCGCGCCTAGCCCCTACGGCGCCGCCCAGGAAATCGAGTATCTCTATCTGGAGGCGGAGTTAGAAATGCTTCTGCGCCAACTTCAGGGACTGCGAACGCCGGATGGTTTGCCCGCCCAGTCAGGCATGTCCCAGGGTTAGAAGCGTTGCTCCTTCGTCCTTATTTGCCCGAGGACGGGCCAGCCCTGACGCGCCTCTTTCAAGACACTGTCCGCTCCGTTAATAGCCGCGATTATACCCCCGCCCAAATCCAAGCCTGGGCCCCGGAGTCTTTAGACCCAAACCTATGGGAGCGGCGCTGTCGGGACGCAATCACTCGGGTCGCCGAGGCCCAAAACGAAGTCCTTGGGTTTATTATTCTGCGGCGGGACGGCTATTTGGATTGTCTCTACTGCCATAAAGACCATCAGCGCCGGCAGGTGGGTCGTCGGCTCTATCAAGAGGCGGCAGAGGAAGCGCTAGCTCTAGGGGTAACTCGACTCTGGACAGACGCTAGTATTACTTCCTTGCCGTTTTTTGAACGTCTGGGCTTCACCCTTACGCAAGCTCAGACCGTTCGACTGCGGGGGGAAACCTTTCTGAATTACCGCCTCGAAAAAGACCTAAGGCCGAAGTTTCCCAACGGGTAACCGGGAGATCTAAACTGAAGAGGACGTTTCCCGCCCCTCCCCTTCCATGCTCAAAGCCGTTTTTTTCGACTTCAACGGCGTTATCCTCAACGATGAAGCGATCCATCGAGAATTGGTGGACGAGCTTCTCTTGTCGGAAAATTTGCGGCCCATGAGCGACGAAGAATATCAGACCTATTGCCTCGGCCGGAGCGACCGGGCGGGTTTATGCGACCTCTTCGCCCACCGAGAGCGCCGCTTGGCCCCGGAGGCCCTCCAACGCTTGGTGGATCGTAAAGCCCAGGCCTACCGGCGGCAGATTCTAGCGCTCGATCCGCTACCCATTTACGACGACCTACAACCTTTTTTAGACCGTCTAGCGCTCCAGCGCCTACCTTTGGGCCTCGTCACCGGCGCTGTCCGTTCGGAAGTAGAGTATGTTTTAGAGCAGGTTAATCTCAAAGACTATTTTCAAGCGATCGTGACCGGGGACGACACTCCCGCCAGCAAACCGCAACCCGACGGCTATTTATTGGCTCTCCGGCAGTTAAACGCTCGCTTAGAGGAAGCGGAAACGACCCCGAGCGCCTTACCGATTTTGCCCCACGAATGTCTAGCTATCGAAGACACCTTCGCCGGCATTAAAGCGGCCCGAGCCGCGGGAATGTCCGTGGTGGGGATCGCTCATACCTATCCTTATCACTTTATGCAACGCCTCGCCCATTGGGCGGTGGATCGGTTTAGCGAGTTAGATCTGGATCGCATTACTGTGGTTCTTTCCCGGCGCCCCCAGGCGGAAGCCTAGGGGGTATCGCTCCAATAGCCCCGTTCTTTTCCACAGTATCTCGCCTTTTTCCACAGAGAACAGGAAGTTTTTCCACAGAACTCTTACTGGATCGATTTCTCCCAGCAGGTTCAACCGGCCCTACATCTGGGATTGAAGGTAGTTGGGCAGACCCACCATCTCAATTAAGCGGAGTTGTTGCTCTAACCAGTAGGCGTGGTCTTCTTCGGTATCGGCTAGGATTTTGAGTAAAATATCCCTGGACTGATAATCTTGCTCGGTTTCGCAAACCGCCATCGCCCGTTTGAGATCCTCCACGACTTTATATTCCACATCGAGATCGTTACGGAGCATTTCCGGCACGGTGCGGCCGATTTTAAGACCGTCCTGCTGAGATAGATCGGGTGTGCTTTCAAGAAAAAGAATCCGCTCAATCAGGCTTTTGGCGTGTTGGCTTTCATCTTCCATTTCATGATAAATACGTTCATAGAGCTTCGTCAGTCCCCAATCGGCGTACATTTGAGCGTGGGTGAAGTATTGATCCCGGGCCGCCAATTCCCCCCGGAGCAGGAAATGGAGTTGTTCTAAAACTTTAGGATTGCCTTGCATGGAAAATGTCCTCAAAGGGGAGTAAATGAATGAAATCGTTAAAATCGGCGGCGGAGCGCTTAGATCATGGACTGGAGGAAGTTTTCCAAGCCCGTCTGTTCAATCAACCAAAGCTGGGATTCTAGCCAGTCAATTTGTTCTTCAATCTCTTCCAGCAGTTCCGTCAAGAGATCCCGACTGACGTAATCCGCCAGCGCCTCGCATTGGGCGACTCCGGTCTGTAGCGCCGTCCGTATGGCGTTGCTGACCGCTAGGTCGTTGCTCAGGAGTTCCGATGGGTTTTCGCCGATTTGGAGACGTCCTAAATCCTGAAGGTTGGGCAGACCCTCCAGGAATAAAATCCGCTCAATGAGCTTATCGGCCTGCTTCATGGCTTTGATCGAGTACCGGTACTCTTGCTGGTTAAGCTTGTCCAGACCCCAATTTTTACACAGGCGGGCGTGGAGAAAATATTGGTTGATGACGGTGAGTTGGTCCTTGAGCGCCCCGTTCAGTAAGCGTTTGACCTCTGGATGTCCCTGCATGGCTCCCCCGGGTGAAGAATTCAATTCCTTGATCATACCTAACCCCGCCGGGTTCGCAAGGACTTGACCTTACATAAAGAATCTGTATAATGAGAATAACTTGCAACAGCTTTAATCCCCCCTTAACCTATCCCCCTATCTCCCGCGCTCACTTTCCGCCCTTCTAGGAGAAAATACCTGGTATGTACGTCTGCATTTGCCACGCTATTACCGAAAAAGATATTCAAAAAGCAACTGACCAGGGTGTGGCCTCTTTAAAGGAACTCTCCCAACATACGGGCGTTGGCACTCAGTGCGGCGCCTGTCTAAGCCATAGCCAAGAAGTGATGCAACGGTGCCGGCGCCGACTTTAGAACGCCAAGAGCGCGACTTGCAAAAGTGAGAAACCCCCTCTAATTTGGATGGGTCGCCTTTAAAATCGCCCTATGGTTATCCTGACCTCCCAAAGTATCGCCCAGTATCGCTCCCAACTGGCCCAGTTTCCCGAGGCTCTGTTGGCCTTGGATGTTTTGGAGGATTGCGAGGGCGATTTAGAGGACGCGGCGCTGTCCTTGGGGATTCAGTCTGGGCAACAGCCAGACCGTAACGATTGGTTGGAGGGATTGGCGAAACGGTGCCGGGCGGCGCTCTGCGCCCCGGATTTAGCGGCGGATTTAGCCCAGGGGTTGGCGGCGCCGGCGGTGGCCCGTTTGATGGAAGGAGAGGTCTGTCCGCCCCTGCTGGCGACTCCCATTGTGCTCTACGCGCTGACGGTGGGGATCGAGTCGTTTTGCGAGCCGATGCGCTTTAAACTCCGTTAGGCTGGGGCGGAGCGGGAAAATTGAGCAGAGCGGCGCTGTCGGGGTAGTCCGTCAGGTAGGGGGTTAAATCCCCGGTTTTTTGGTAATGTCGCCACTGGCGCTGGCTGAGGGTAACAGCCAGCGCCGGCGCTGTCGCGCCTTGACGATAGCCAATGATGACGAGACGAAGTTGACTTAAGTCGGGGTCGTCTTGAAACCGGCGCTCTAGGGTTTGTCGAGCCAATAGCTGGGCCCGCTCCCGAAATTCTGGGTAGGTTTCGCCGGTTTGGGCGGCCAAAGTCAGGGTTATTTGGGGAATTTGGGCTTGGGCGGGGAGAAGCGTTAAACTCAACCCCAGTAGGAGGGCGAGAACTGTGGGGTGTAACTTGATCATGGAGATTACAGGGCGGGTCTTAAAACTGGAGGTCGGGATATTCCCGTTGTAAGTCCTCCAGGGCGGAAACATTATTTTGCCGCCGATAAAGTTCCGCCGCTTGGCGCAAATCCCTTTGGCCTAAGCGCCGGTCGCCTTGTTGTAGCCAGAGTCCGCCCCGACGGTGATAGGCTTCCGCCAGCTGGGGATCTCGCTCAATCGCTCGGCTATAGTCCGCCAGCGCCGCCGGCCCTTGGTTTAATCGCTCCCAGGCGACGCCCCGATTAAAATAGGCTTCTCCGTAGTCGGGCTGAATTTGGATTAACTCGGAAAAAATGGCGACGGCGCCCGGATAGTCCCCTAAAATACCTAAGTCCATGCCCTCGATCAGGCGCTCTTCGAGCCAATCCTCCCTCGGTTCCGTTAGCGCCGGGACGGGAGTCAACGCCAATAAAATCGAGGTTAGGCCAAACCAGAGGGCGCCGCGCCGCTTGTGGGTCATCGCGAGTGTCGCTATAGCCATCGCAAATTGTTTATAAATCTCTATAGTTTGACCACCCCGTCAGGCTACGCCTGCCACCCCTCCAAAGGAGGGGAATTTATCACAGATGAAGTCATTGTCGCAGTTCCCCTCCCGTGGAGGGGCGGTGAATCTCTCCTAAATCGCGAAGGGCTTGATCTACGCATCGCCTATGACCGCTATCGGGGGAGCTTTCGGTCAACTTTCATTAAACCCCATTAAACAGCGCCATGAAACCGAAAATTAGTCTCCTAGAGCTAGAGGATTTAAAGATCACAATTACCTATAAAGCGGTTAAACACCTCCGCCTCACGGTTCGTCCCCCCGCGGGGGAGACGCGGGTCTCGGCGCCGTTGACCATGAACCCGGAGATAGTGAAAATTTTCATTCTCTCCAAACTGGATTGGATTCAGGCTCAACGCCAAAAGCTACTCAGTCAAGACCGGCCCGCGCCGCTCCGGTATCTCGACGGGGAACATCATTTTTTTCAAGGTCGGCGCTACCTACTGCGGATCCTCGAACAGCCGGCGCCGCCCAAGGTTAACCTCGCGCCCGACGCCCTAGAGCTATACGTCCGCCCCTCTACGCCCCTGGAAAATCGGCGCCGACTGCTGGAGGAATGGCGCCGCCGGCAGTTAAAAACGGCCATTGCCAGCCTAGTCGCTCAGTACGAGCCGATGATGGGGGTTAAGGTCAAGGAATTTGGCGTTAAGCGTATGAAAACTCGCTGGGGAACCTGTAACCCCAGCGCTTCCCGCATTTGGCTCAATCTGGAGTTAGCCCAACACCCTTTGCCCTGTCTGGAGTACGTCGTCGTCCACGAGATGGCCCATTTACTCGAACCCGCCCATAATCAACGCTTCTGGCGCTTGCTTGATCAGTTTTATCCCCAGTGGCGCGCCTGTCGAGAGGAATTAAATCGACTGCCCCTTAGGAACTAGAGGACGGCGCCTCCGGCGGTAGCGGCGTTTCAATCAATTCGCTGTACCACTGCGTCGTCTGATCCGCTAAAACCTCCCGTTGTAATAAGCGCCAACTTTTCCCCTCTTCTTGACGCTGGAGGTAAATTTCAAAGCGGTTATTTTTCTGCTTTTTATGTTGACCGGGAAGGGTCAAAGAGACGTCGTAGCGCCCCCGCAGATGGTAGGCCGCTAGCTTTTGGATCAGAATCGGCTCTAGGGTTTCCACGCGAATGTCGCTCAACTCGACTTCCGGCGCCGGGATTTCTAGTTGTTCGCTCAAACGCCGTTGGGTCTCTTGGAGTTGGTAGGTCAGCGCCGCCCGCACCACCGGGCCGTCGGGGGCGAATTCCAAGGGAGCCGAGACGGGTTGACAAGCGCCGAGGGTCAAGAGGAGCAGGCAACCGATTCCTAACCAGCGAACAAAAACTGTGAGCATGGGCGCGTTCTATTCGGGAGCGTCCCGGAGGGATTGATCGAGGGCAGACCTGGCGATTTTAGCGCCGTAGAGGGTCACCGCCAGGGTCGCGCCCAGACCCACCAAGCGCAGACTCCATTGGAGGAGGGGATTTTCGGCGCTGGGCGTCGCGCCGAGGGACGCTAAATTACCCGCTAGAGAGCCGAGATAGACATAGAGGATAGTCCCCGGCAACATCCCGAGGGAGCCGAGGGCGTAGTCCCGGAGGGAAACCCCCGTCACGCCGTAGGCGTAGTTCAAGAGGTTAAAGGGAAAGAGGGGGGAAAGGCGAGTGAGGAAAACAATTTTCAGACCTTCCCGTCCCACGGCCCGGTCGATGGCTTCAAAACGGGGATGCCCGCTAATTTGTTTGAGAACCCAGCGCCGGGTCCAGTAGCGCCCGACCCCAAAAGCGCCGAGGGCGCCGAGGGTGGCGCCGATAAAGACGTAAACCGACCCCCAAACGGCGCCGAAGAGAACCCCAGCCCCAAGGGTCAGGGGAGCGCCGGGAAAAAAAGCGAGGGTGGCCAAAATATAAAGGGCGATGAAGGCGATTCCGCCCCAGGCGCCGAAGTGTTCCACTTGCCCCAGCGCCTGACGGAGAAGATCCTGTAGGTTTAACAATCCCGGTTCCATCACCACCACTCCGGCGCCTAAATTAACGAGGAAAAAGCCGATTCCGAGACTTTGCCCCAGTTTAGACCGGCGAGACCCTTTCATCGTTAAACCAGAGAAGGGGCGCTGAGATCCAAGGCCTGACCCACCTGAGGATCGAGAACTTGAGCGCTTAAGCCGGCTTCTTGTAAACGGCGCTGGAACTCCGTTAGAGAACCTTCTAGGCGCAGAACTTTGGTGAGTAAACCAGAATACTCAATTTCCGCGGCGCCGGCGGTGGGGACAATAAAGCGGGGCCGGAGCCAACGACACACTTGCAGAGCGCTGTCTTGTCCTTTGAGGACGGGTAAAACGCCCAGCAGACTAATTCCCAGAACAGGCGTTAGAACCGTATCCACCGGGGCCAAGTTGGCCAGTTCCGGCGCGTGGTAGCCGTGGGGTTCGTAATAGAGGCGCTCGTTGGTGGTTAAATCGGTCAGTAAATAGGCGTTTTCAATTTGATTCGGCCCTGTGGGAGCGCCGGGAAGGGCTTCGATAGTAAAGCGATTTTCCTGAACGTAACGCTCTCCCGGTTTCAGGGCCGCGACTTGGGTATAACCGAGATTCTGAACGACTTGGGCCGCCTGGGTCGATCCCACTACCGGCCAACTGTGGTTAAGCGCCTTGAGGGTGGGAGGATGGGCGTGGTCTTCGAGGCCCTGGGACAGGAGAATTAAATCAATATCCGTCGGTAGAGGCAGGGGTTGACGGCGCTTACCTTCAAAAAGCCAGGTCTGATTGCCAAAGGTCAGGGAGCCGACCAGCCAGGGATCGAGCAGGATTTTTTGACCGGCGAGATCGATGATCCAGGAATTACTGTCGAGCCAGGTGAGTCGCATGGGGAGGAGCGGAGATTTATTAAGATTTGTTAAGAATTGTAAGGGAATTTTTCTCCGACCGCCAAGGGGACTACTCCTTCGCGCCCTGGGAAGCTAGGCGCCCCGGCGCGTTGTCAATGGCGCCCACCGCAGCCCGGGAGGCCGCCACAATATCCCGTTCTTCCCCCCCCAAATAAAGGCGCCCAAAACTGCCAATGGCGCTGACCTGCAAAATATTGATGGAGGCGGCCTTTTCCGCTTCGTTGGCCGCCAGCGCCGCGTAGGCCGCGGGTTGGACTTCAAGGACAAAGAGGGTTTCCCCCGCCAGGAGCATTTGCCCCCGACGATTGCGGTTAATCAGTTGGGCTTGGTAAGCGTCGATATTGCGGATGATTTGCTGGGAGATCACTTGTGGTTTGAGACAGTCCTGGGCCTTGGCGTTAAGGTATTGCAACATGGCCTGGCCCGCTGCCCGCACCTCCCCCTGATTGCTGGCGTGGATTTCCAACAGTCCGTAAAGGCGCTCGACAAAGAGAACCCCCGGTTTAACCACGGCGGATTTGAGGGCGATGTCGGTGATGCGATTAATCTCAATCCCCGGCGACACCTCCACCCAGAGGGAAGCGTCCCCCGGCAGAGGCAGGAAGCCGGAAGACACGGTGCCGATGTAGGCCGCGTGCTGGGATTGGAGATTGTCGAGGTAAACGTAACTGCGCAGTTCTAGGCTCATGGATTAAGCGTCCGGCGGATTGACGGGGAAGAAAAACTCCACGCCCCGGTCCAGTAAGGCTTGATTGTTGGCCAAGATTTCCCGCTTAAAGTTCCACGCCAGAACGTAGTAAATATCCGGCAGACTGGTTAACTCCTTTTCAATCGCGAGGGGAATATGCATCCCCGGCGAATAGAGACCCCTGCGCAGTTCGTTTTTCTCCACCAGGTAATCCAAATACTGAGTCCCAATGCCGAAATAATTTAATAAGGTGTTGCCCTTCACCGGAGCGCCGAAACCCCAGACGGTTTTACCCGCCTGCTTAGCTCGGTCTAGGTAGGCCAGATTTTCCGCCTTCATCCGCTCGATCCGTTGGGCAAAGTCGAGGTAAGTGGCTAACTCGTTACTACCGGCTTCCATTTCCGCTTGTCGAAGCGCTTGTAACCGTTCGCTCGGTTCCCGTTTCCCCTGGTGGCCAACAAAACCGATCATGGAGCCGCCGTGGATCGGCGCTAGGTAAGCGTCGAAGAGCGCCAGACCGTGACGGTTCAACAGGGTTTCAATAGTTTGGAGATTGTAGTACAGCAAATGCTCATGGTAGATCTGGTCAAAAGCCAAATTCTCCACAATCCGTTTCATATACAAAAACTGAACGACAAAGACTCCCTCCGGCGCCAGCGCCGCCCGGATGCCTTCGGTCACGGAGTGGAGTTCTTCCAGATGAAAAAAGACCCCGGCGGCGTTGATGACGTCAAAGCTCCGCCCTAATCGTTGGACAACCTCTAGGTTAAAAAATTCATTCAGGGTCGGCACTCCGGCGTCCTGGGCGATCTGGGCCGTGGTTTTAGAAGACTCTACCCCCAGAACCTCGTAGCCGAGGGCTTGGAAGTGTTTTAACTGGGTGCCGTCGTTGGAGCCGATGTCTAAAACCGATTTCTTGTCCCGCCCGGATAGAAACCTTTGATCTATCTCTTCCGCCACCCTGCGAAAGTGTTCGCTCAGGGACTTGGTCACCCCGGAAAGGTAGGTGTGATCCCCAAACATGATCTCTTTTTTAACGGTATAGTCCAGTTGAACGGTGCCGCAGTGGTTACAGTAGAGCAGACGCAGGGGATAGTAGGGTTCTTGCCCCACCTCCTCGGGTTGAAGGAAATGGTTACACCAGGGCTGGGCGCCGAGATCCAAGGCGAGGGTTAAATCCGTAGAATCGCAAACTCGACAGTCCATAGGCGGAGAAAGAAAAGAATAAAGGAGGCCGGAGCCTCCCCAAATATCTCACGTTTTCCGAACCCGCTCAACCCAGCGGCGCTCGCGAGAGAAAAAGCCTAGTTACTGCCGCTGAAGACCACCTCGGGAAACTTGCTTTGGGCTTCCAGCATGGAAATTTGTTTGTTTTGGTTTTTCAAGTCTTGCCAGAAGTTGATCACTTCGGTGGCTTGGTTCAAAACTTCGATGCGATCCGTTTCCAAAATCCAGTGTTTCGCTTCCAACTCGTCCTTAAGCTGTTGCCAGGCGTCGTTGCGGGGCCAGAAGAAGTAGGCCGTGAGGGGGCTGGTGCCCTTACCCACCACCTGATCGACGGCAATAGCTAGGTTTTGGTCTAACCACAAGACTTTGAGAATAAACTTGGTCTCCAATGACCCCTCCAACACAATCACAGAATGAACCCGTACTAAATAAATGGACGACTTACTATTATAACCCTCTTTAGCCCCCCTTGCCGTTATAGAGGCTCATGGTTTTAGGGACGCCGTCCCGGAGACAGCTCTCCGCCACTTCCACCGCCAGTTTCAAACTTTGCTCTACCTGGGGAATTTCCTGCGGAGCGAAGCGCCCGAGGACATGGCCGACGGTTTCCTGTCCCTCCGGAGATTTACCGATGCCCAGTCGGAGCCGGGGAAAATCCTGGGTTCCCAGATGGCTAATAATCGACTTCATGCCGTTGTGGCCCCCGGCGGAGCCGGAAAGCCGCAGACGCAGGCGCCCCAGGGGCAAATCTAGGTCGTCGTAGATTGCTAAAACCTGCTCCGGCGAGAGCTTATACCAATCCGTCACCGCCCGCGCCGCTTGACCGGAGCGGTTCATATAGGTGCTGGGTTTGAGGAGGAGGACTTTTTGCCCCCGCCAGGCGGCCTCCGCTATCCAACCCTGAAAGCGCCGATTTTCTTGCCAGGCGCCGCCCCACTGCGCCGCTAGACGATCTACAACTTCAAAGCCGATATTATGGCGGGTTTTGGCGTACTTGGCTTCGGGATTCCCCAGTCCGACCATGAGGCGCAGCGTCATAGCCCGATTAATCCTGATGGCGGAACAGCGTTTCCAAATAAACCCGGGCGCAGGGGCGCTGACCGACTCCCCCGGCGCTGAAGTTGCCTTCATTTTGCAAAAGAAATAAGGACAAAGCCGCTGAGAAAACCCGGTCTAAGTCCCAGTTGGGGTGCTTTTCTAAATAAGTTTTTAGGGAATCGTGAAGATCTTCGGGAATTTCGGCAAAAACGCTAATGGACGTGCTCATATAGGATACAACCTCGCAGAACAAAAAGACTGACAAATCACTGTTAATTTATCCCACCGACCGGAGAGGAGGGAGACCCTAGGGGGAGGGACTTGGGCATAGGCGCCCATTCTTTTTAGCGAGGAAAGCTAGGGCTTGTCAATGCCCGGGAAAAATTAAGCTGTCTTAATCTTTGGGGAGAGATTAACGAGAGAATAGGGATTTAAGGCACTTTTTTGTTACAAAACTTTACTTAAACTCCGTATTGTGGTGGTTCCTTCGGTAGAGCCAGTAAATTCCCCAAGGCGAAGAACCGGGCCTTTCCTCTTCCCCCTAGCCCTAGTGGCTCGCCTGACTAGATCTCCCTAGGGCTAGACGTTCCTTGGGTTGCCGCTAGCCGAGCGCCGGTGAAATAGAGTAGACGAACTGGGGAAAACCCTGTGAAATTCCCCCCTCAGGCTGGGGAAAACCGTCGGAATTTGACGGAAAAAAAGTTAGAAAAATAAGAATTACAAAATCTAGGCCACTATGTCACAATTTAGGGAAATTCCTTTTTCTCCCCCCCCCCCATGACCGCCCCCCTCAAGAAAGGTTCTCTGATTCGAGTCGTCCCCGAGCGCCTCGCCGATAGTCTCGAAGCCCAGGCCAGCGACCGGCGCTTTCCCCCCTACCTCTTTGAAACCACTGGGGAAATCCTCGATATCCAGTCCGACTACGCCCTGGTGCGTTTCCGAGTGCCGACCCCCAATGTTTGGCTCCGTCTTGACCAACTCTCTGCGAGCGCCTAGAGCGATGGTCTCCCAACCCGTGAATTTTCTCCCCTGCCAATCCTCCCAGGTGACCGTCGTCGGCGCCGGCAATGTGGGGCGAACCTTGGCTCAGCGCCTGCTGGAAAAAAATCTAGCGGATGTGGTTTTGTTAGATATTGTGGCGGGCCTGCCCCAGGGCATCGCCCTAGATTTGACCTCCGCCCAGGGCGTCGAGGAGGGCGATAGCCGCATTCTGGGAACCAACGACTACGAAGACACGGCGGGATCCAGTATTGTCGTCATCACCGCCGGTCTGGCCCGCAAACCCGGTATGACCCGGGAGGATTTACTCTTTACCAACGCCCAAATTGTGGCGGACGCCGCTCGGAACGCCCTGCGCTATTCCCCGGACGCCCTCTTCATCGTCATTACCAATCCCCTGGACGTGATGACCTATCTGGCTTGGCAAGTGACGGGATTGCCCCCCCAACGGGTGATGGGTATGGCGGGGGTTCTCGATTCCTCCCGGTTGAAAACCTTCATCGCCCTCCACCTCGGCGCTAGCCCCGCGGACATTAGCACCCTCGTCCTTGGGGGCCACGGGGATTTGATGTTGCCCCTGCCCCGGTACTGCACCGTGGGGGGCGTCCCCATTACCGAGCTTTTGCCCCCAGAGGTTATTGAGCAACTGGTGGAGCGCACCCGCAACGGCGGCGCCGAAGTAGTCAAACTCCTCCAGACCGGCGGCGCTTACTACGCCCCGGCCGCATCCGCCTGTGTTATGGTAGAGGCGATTTTACGGGATCAGTCCCGTCTCCTCCCCGCCGCCGCCTACCTGCAAGGGGAATACGGTTTAGCGGATCTTTTCCTGGGGGTTCCCTGTCGTCTCGGTTGTCGGGGGGTGGCCGATATTTTGGAGGTGAATCTCAGCGAAACGGAACTCGGAGCGCTTCATCAATCCGCCCAGTCGGTTCGCCAGAATATTCGTCTCGCTCAAGAGTACTTACGTCTCTAAACCTGTCCCTTTGTCGCCATGCCCCTCATCGCTCAGTTTGTCTTAGTCGTTCTTCTGCCGGTGGTGGCCTATAGTCTTTTTCGGCGCTATCCCTCCCGGACGGCGATTTTACTGCTGTTCATCGGCGGTTATTTGTTTTTGCCCCGTACTGTTGGGTTTCGTTTACCGCTGATTCCTGACTATGCCGGCATGGTGGCGGTCTGCTATGTGATTTTATTAGGAACTCTGTTATTTGACGCGGGGCGCTTAGCTCGCTATCGTCCCCACTGGATCGACGCGCTGATGGTCGCCTGGTGCAGCGCCGACATGTGGTCGTCTTTGACCAATGATTTAGGGTTTTATGACGGTCTTAACGTCACCCTGAATAATCTTACCTTTTGGGGACTACCCTATTTTTTAGGGCGTCTTTACCTAAATAGTTTGGCGAGCATGAAGGAAGCCGCCGTGATTTTAGTTAAAGGGGCGTTGATTTACGTCCCCTTCTGTCTATGGGAGATTAAGATGAGTCCCCAATTCCATAAACTGCTCTATGGGGCCAACGCCCACAGTTCTGGAATTTCCCAAGCCCGAAGAAGTTTTGGTCTTTGGCGTCCGATGGTTTTTATGGAGCATGGCTTACTGGTGGCCATGTTTATGTTCAGCGCCGCCTTAGTGGCCCTTTGGCTCTGGCAATCTCAAGCGGTTAAAGAAATTTGGGGACAACCGATTAAAACCCACGCCATTATTCTCAGCGTTACCCTTATTGCCATTCAGTCAGCCAATACCTATGTTTATCTTCTGGTGGGCGGCGCTATTTTATGTCTCCTGACATTCTGGAAAACTAATCTTCCCGTTCTCCTAATTTTAGGGGGCATTATTTTCTACCTCTCTATAGCCGCGACAGGACAATTTAATGGCGACGGTCTCGTTAATTGGATTGCCCAGACTTTCAGCGCCGAGCGGGCCCAATCTTTAGGTTTTCGTTTTCAAGAAGAAGTAAAACTAATCGCCCACGCCCATCAACAATGGCTTTTTGGCTGGGGCGGCTGGGGTCGCAATCGTCCTGAACTTTATGCGGGTCGTACAGAACTAAAGGTCGTGACGGATAGCCTCTGGATTATTACCTTTGGCGTCAACGGCGCTTTTGGGCTAGTTACTCTTTATGGCGCTTTTCTGGCCCCGTTAACTTTACTCCTGACTTGGCGTTATCCGCCCCGGCTTTGGCTTCATCCCCAGGTGGCGCCGACCATCGCTCT
>JAYKIZ010000340.1:0-3012 GCA_035285965.1 Cyanobacteriota bacterium
TACCGGCGCTGGGTACAATGAAGAGGCTTTCCGCGGGTCTCTTTGAAACCATGGCTTACGAACCCCTCCACCATAAATACCGTCCCCAAACCTTCGCCGACTTGGTGGGGCAGGAAGCCATCGCCGCGACTCTCAGCAACGCCATTCTCAGCGAGCGCATCGCCCCGGCCTATCTCTTCACGGGCCCTAGGGGCACGGGAAAAACCTCCTCCGCCCGGATTTTAGCCAAGTCCCTCAACTGCGTCAGCGGCGCCAAACCCACCCCCTCTCCCTGCGGTCAGTGCGAAACCTGTCGCGCCATTATCCTCGGCTCGGCGCTGGACGTGATTGAAATCGACG
The DNA here is from genome assembly GCA_035285965.1 of Cyanobacteriota bacterium. Classification (GTDB taxonomy): domain Bacteria; phylum Cyanobacteriota; class Cyanobacteriia; order Cyanobacteriales; family Microcystaceae; genus Synechocystis. The sequence goes on from JAYKIZ010000340.1 coordinate 340, forward strand.
CGGCTAGTAATACGGGCGTTGATAACATCCGGGAGATCATTGAGCGGGCCCAATTTGCCCCGGTGCAATGTCGATATAAAGTATATGTGATCGACGAATGTCATATGCTTAGTGCTGCCGCATTCAATGCCCTTCTAAAAACCCTAGAAGAACCGCCGGAAAGAGTTATTTTTGTCCTCGCCACCACCGATCCCCAACGGGTGCTTCCCACCATTATTTCTCGCTGTCAGCGCTTTGATTACCGGCGGATTCCTTTGACGGCGATGGTCAATCATTTACAAACCATTGCCGACAAAGAAAACATCAACATTGACCCGACGGCGCTGAACCTCGTGGGACAAATGGCCAACGGCGGGCTACGGGACGCGGAGAGTTTATTGGATCAATTGAGTTTAATTGCCGGCGTCATTACCCCGGAAAAGGTCTGGGATCTGGTCGGCGCCGTGCCGGAGCGGGATTTATTGGCGCTGTTGGAAGCGTTGGCGCAAGACGAGGCGGAGGCGGTTCTGCGGCAGTGTCGGCAAATTTTGAACCGGGGACGGGAACCTCTGACCGTTCTGCAAAATTTGGCGGGGTTTTATTTAAATTTGCTCATCGCCAAAACAGCGCCGAAAAGCGCCGACCTGGTGACGGTAACCCAGGAAACCTGGCGGAGCTTAGTTCAACTAGCTCAGCAGTGGGAAATCGGCGCCATCCTCCAGGGGCAACAGCGCCTCAAGGAAAGCGAAGTTCAATTACGGAATACGACCCAGCCCCGGCTTTGGTTGGAAGTGACGCTCTTAAATCTTCTGCCGTCGGCCTGCGTTAGCGCCGCGGTTAAAGCCTCGCCAGGACAACCGACAACCCCGCGGGTTACTGCTCAGCCGATTACGACCCCGGTTAAAACCACTCTCCAGGAAGAAACCGTTACGCCGCCCCTGGAAACCGCTTCTGAAACTGTTGACTTAGATAGCCTCTGGGCCCAAGTTTTGAATCAATTACCTAACTTCTCCCAGGGACTTTTTCGCGCCAATTCCCAACTGACGGCGCTGGACGACTATTCTGCCCAGATTTGTGTCAAAAGCGCATTTCTGTTGATCAAAAATAAAGTGCAGGAATTGGAAAGCGCCTTCGCCAATGTTCTCGGTCGGTCTCTGCGGGTGCAGTTGCACAATCCCGGCGCCGGGGAGTTAGAAAAATCCGCTCCAGTAGAAACTGCGCCCCCTAGACCGGCGCCAGAACGACCCGCTCCCGTTAATCCGCCTCCGGCCGCGACTTCCTCTCCAGCGCCGCAATCCGTCAGTCAACCGGTTCTCGACCGTAAACCAATTGTAGAAGAGCAACCCCGCCCACCGGCGCCGTTAGAGGACGGGCAAAAGGTTTCGGTGCAGAAGGCGGTGGAGCAACTGGCTAAAAGCTTCGACGGAGCCATTATTCCCCCCGATCCCCAAGAAACCCCGGCGCTGGAGCCGCCTAAGCCCAAAGTCAAAGGTCGCCCTCCAGTTGTGATTCCAGAAGGCGAGGATGAAGATATTCCTTTTTAAGTGAAACTCAAGGCGGCACCCGGATTTGAACCGGGGGTGGAGATTTTGCAGACCTCTGCCTTACCGCTTGGCTATGCCGCCGTTCCTTGCTTTGTCTTAAACTACTATATCAGAAGCGAGGAGCGACAGGGGTTAGATTTCCGACCTTTTCTAGGAGTCAAGGCATGAAGCGCCGATGGTTAACGCCCTATTTTCTCAGCCTAGCCCTTTGTTTAGGATTGGGCCATAACCCCTTAAACGCCCAGACGCCGGAATTGGCGGCGCTTCTGCGGCAAGCCAAACAATCCGTGGCCGCGAGGGATGTTGCCGGCGCCATCGCTCTGTATCGCCAAGCCGCGAGTCTCGCCCAGGATAACCCCCAGATTTGGGAAAGTCTAGGATATTTGTTGGTCTATCAAGGACAGTACGCCGAAGCGGCGCAGGCCTATGAGCGGGCGCTGGCGCTCGATCCCCAAAACCCGGATTTTTACGACGGTTTGGGCTTTAGCTATAGTCATTTGGGAGAGTTAGACCGGGCCTTGACCGCCTATAGCGGCGCTCTCAGTCTTGAGCCTCAAAACCCCAAATACCTCCAGGCGCTGGGGGTCGTTTTTCTCCGTCTGGGGGATTATGACCGTCTGGCGGCAACCGCGGCGCAACTCTTGGCCCTAGCGCCGGGAAATGTGGACGCGCAGATCCTCAAAGGCTCGGGTCTGGTGCAAGGGGGCCGCTGGCGGGAAGCCATCGCTTTTTTGCAACCCCTGCAACGAAACCGCCCCGCTAATTTAGAACTGGCTCTCCTCTTGGCCAAAGCCCAGGGGGGACAGGGAGAACTGGAAACCGCCAAAGCCACCCTGACCCCTTGGTTAAAGTCGGCGCCGGAGCATTTCGCCCTCCAACTTGCCTGGGGGGAGTTGTTGGAGAAAGAGCAAAAATTTACCGAAGCTTTGGAAAGTTACCAATCCGCCCGGCGCTCGGCGCCCCAGTCCCCCGAGGTTCAGTTGGCTATCGGTCGCGTTTATTTAGATCTGGGACAAAATCGGGAATCAATACGAACGCTCCGGGACTTAACGGAACGATTTCCCCAACAGGCGGAGGCCTTTTATCTCCTCGGTTTGGCCTATAGCCGCACCTCTCAACCGGAACCCGGACGGCGCTATCTGCAACAGGC
>JAYKIZ010000341.1:0-5290 GCA_035285965.1 Cyanobacteriota bacterium
AATTCACTGCCGTTGCTGATTAAGCCAAAGGCGTCTTTTTCTTGATCAGGGTTACTGAGCAGATAGGCAAGGGTCTGGGGAATGGCGCGGGTGACGGCAAAATCACTGCGTTTGGATTCGATAACCACCACCCATAAGCGCTCTGTGATCACTAAAACGTCAATACGTCCCCGGATAGTTGCCCCTTCATCTACCATTTCCAGATTGACGCTGGCTTCGGTCTGAATACGAAAGGGAGGACGATAAAATCCGGCTAAGTCCAGCAGGGGGGCTAGCACCACCATTTTGACGCTATTTTCCAGCAAGGGCGGGTCTTCCATCAAGGCGAGGTAATTGGTTTTAACCCGTTGTAGGAGTTGTTTTTCGCTCTCCTCTAATGCCTCCGGCGCGGTTGACCATTCGGTAAAAAAATTGGGATCTTGGCTGGCTTTTAGCCCAAATTGTTGCTTGAGGATATGGAGGATAATGTCGGTGGCGGCAACGGTGAAAGACATAGTATAAATCCTCTAAAAAAAATTATGGATTCGGTATAGGTGACACGATACTGGGACAAAGAAACTCTATAGTTAGCCCTAATTGCGTTAAGGCCTCATAACATTCTGCCCAATCTGGATCAACGGCATTAATAATGGGGGGGCGATCAGGACTTTTCAAGGCAACAGCAACAAATTTTCGATCTGAGGGATCAAATTTTGTCAAACTAGCATCGTCAGGAAATTCTTGAAAACTGCCATCTTTAGGAGTGATAGTAATTTTCTGACAACGTTTTGGGTTGGCTTGATTAGTAAGTATCCATTTCAAAAAAGCATCTCCTATGCCGGGTTGTCCTTTGGGATTAACTTTATTTTGATACTCTTTAAGGATTAGCCATTTATCATCCACAATAACCATTCCTTCTTTCTGGAAAGTTTCTAGGTATTTAATAGCTGAAAACTGACACTGTTGGGTAACCTGGGGGCAATCCCTACCGTTGGCAGCAATTAAAACATTGGTGTCGATGACGGCTTTCATCAGTTTAATCCATCTCCCATTTGTCGTTTTATTGCGGCTTCTGTCATTGCCATGAGGTCGCCCATTTCATCTCCGAAAAAGTTATCTGGCCAATTAATAATATTGCCGAATAAATCAATCTCTAAAGGGGTAATGGAAGATTGTCCATCGGGCTGTGAATTGCAAAAATAGAGATTAATATCATCAGGATTTAAGCCATCTTTTTCTTCCGCTATGCGTCGTTGTAGCCTTCGGAGTAAATGTTCGCTGTGGCTTTCGACAATAATTTGAATATTACGGGTTTTGATAGCATCTATAAACACGTCTGCTAGTCCAGCCTGAACAGAAGGGTGAAGGTGAATCTCTGGCTGCTCTAGGATAATAGTCGATCCTTCGGGTGCATAGTAACACAATACTAAAACGGGAAGAACTTGGGAAACACCGAAGCCGACGTCAGTGATCAGCACTTCGGATGAATCTAACGTTCGTTTGACTCGTACTTCATAATCTTTGCGATTTTTACCGATCGCCTGGACGTTAAAGCTATCAATTAGGTTGAGGTCTTTGAGCCAGAGGGCAACTCTTTCTTGAAGGGAAACGGTTTTGCGTGGACTCACTCTAATTTTTGGGAGTTTACGCGAAGCAAGTAGGGCTGGAATAGCGAGTTCTCCCCGTCTGCCTACATCTTGGGGTTTTTCTCCTGCCCAAGGATAGATACGTTTAGGATATTCCCGTAGAGGGCCAAGGTAATAGGTCTGTTGAAAAACTTGTTCATAGGCTAGGGAAAAATCAGATAGGAAACCGGTATTTTGGTAGTAGCCACTGGCTTGATCGGGAAATCCATAATGTTTGATGGGTTCGGGCAATGGCCAGACCCTACCTTTGACTCGTTTTGGCCTAAAGCCCTTAGCTTTTAGGGTATATTCTGGGGGAGTTGATTGTCGTTGTTTCAGCTCAAAATTAATGAGTTCTTGTTCACATTTAAATTTATAGGAAAATTCTTCGACAGAGATTTGGTCTTGATCAAGGCTTATTTTTGAGCTAAATTCAAGTTTATTAATGGCAAATAAAACATCATCCTTAGTTCCTTCTGGATTGAGTATATTCAGGGTTTTGGGCAGTTCCCAAGCTAAATTAAAATTAATCGTATTAGGAATAATATGTTGATAGGAAATATCGTAAAATGTGCCGACATCAACGTAACTTCTTTCATCACCTGTATGAAGTACTCTCTGTCTATCTGTGGATTCGACAGTCTGTTTTAATAACAGTAAAAATTGAAGAATACTGGATTTTCCTGAACTGTTACTCCCAAAGAAAGCTGTAATTGGAGATAGTTTTATATCGCGGGTATCTTGCCACGATTTAAAATTCTGAAATTTTAGTTTGGTAAACATCTTTAAAGAAAACTCATTTGTTCGGGTGCGGATTGATATTCGTTGGCTAGGCGGGAAATCTCGGGCCAGGAAATGACTAGGCTATTGTAGCTAATGGCTTCCTGAGTCCAGCCTTTTCTGTCGCACAGGTTATAAAGTCGATAGGCTAAGTCGCGGGCAATTTCCCCTTGAGCGCCGAGTTTGGCTAGGAGATCCGCCGCGCCGGTTTCGCCTTTCTTGTCGAGGGTCTGAATAAGAGCTTGGGTAAGGAACCAGTGGGGGGCGTTAGGGGGAATAGATAATAGGGAACTGGGAACAGAACTTTATGGCGCCGGGGTTTGGGCCAGCGCCGGCCCCGGAGCGAAACCCTGGGCTAACCCTCAACCGAGACATAAACTTCCCGCCAGCGCCGTCAACAGGAGGCACAAACGAGTTATCCAAGGGTGTTTTTGACGCAGATTCATAGACGACAATAGTATTAAGCTTCGGCAAGGGAGCCACCGAGAATAGGGGGCTGGCCCTCAGGATGACAGACTACGGGCGCCAGCTTTAGGGAAACCGGTTACTGAGGGATCTCCAGGATCATAGAATATAATTTTGCCACCGCCCTCTCCCGGTCATGTTTTTCCCCCCTCCCGGCGCCGCGCCCCCCTCTTGCCCTTGGTTCGCGACCTTGGATCGTTTTCTCCGGGATCGATAACTTCCCCTAGCGGCGCTGGCTTACGGTGATTCGGGGTTAGGCGTTAAAAGAGATTTTCCCCGTTACGCGGTTGGATATGGGCGTAAAAAGCGGCTTTGGCCGCGGCCTGCTCGGCGCTTTTTTTAGAACTCCCGGCGCCGTCTCCTAATAACTCCCCCTGTACCCAGACCGTGGCTCGAAAGCGGCGCTCTGGGGCCGCCGGAGGCGCGATTTCCTCAACTTGGTACTCGGGCAAACATTTATAGCGCCCCTGGGACCACTCCTGAAGCGCGTCCTTATAATTCTGGCGGGCGGGATCTTGGCTGATGATCTGGGCCGCCTGGGAAAGATGCTCGTCCAGCCAAGGCCGCACCAAGCTCATATTGCGGACGCTGAGATATAAAGCGCCGAGGAGGGCCTCAAAGGCGTCCGCTAGGCGGGAGACTCGCCCGGCCTGATTACTCAGGGCGCTGGGGCTGATCCAGAGATAGCGTTCTAGATTATACAAATCCGCCCACTCGGCTAGGAGACGGTCGCTGACCATAATGGAGCGGAGCGCCGCCAATTCCCCCACCGGGGCGTTGGGGTATTTTTCCATCAACACCTCCGCCGCCGCCAACCGAAGCGCCGCGTCGCCGGTAAATTCCAGTTGTTGATAGTTTTTCTCCGGGGAAACGCTGGGATGGGTCAGCGCCAAATCCAAAAGTCGCCAATCTACCGGCGCGTTAGGGGGCAAGCCCAGTTTTTGGAGAAGGGTTTGCAGTTGTTTCTGGCGGGGCGGAGGCAGAGCCATGACAACCTATTGATTAACCGCGTCCTGAAGGTTAAAGAGGAAGGGAATCGCGCCGCCCTTTTCATTGCCCATCACCAACACCTTGGGCATTTGAGCGCCGCCTTCCCGCCAGGCTTCGATGGCTTCTTTTTGGAGCACCAGAGCGCCGCCCTGGGCCTTGAGCGTTTCCGCCAGCAGGCGCTGGGCCTCCGCTTTCCCCTTGGCTCGGTTAATGTCGGACTGGGCCTGTTGCTCCGCTTCCTGGGCCACGTAAACCGCCCGTTGGGCCCGTTGCTCGGCGATTTGCTTTTCTTCCACCGCCCGCGCGAACTCCGGCGAGAAGTTCAGATCGACCACGCTGGTGTCGAGGACAATGATGCCGTATTTTTGCAGACGAGAATCGAGGGCGTTGTCAAAATCCTCCTTCAGTTCGCTCCGTTTGGTGATGGCTTCCTCCACCGTCCGTCTAGCCGCGGCGATCTTAAAAGATTCCTGGGTTTGGGGAGCGATAATTTTAGCGACGATATTCTGTAAAGAGCCTTGAGTGCGGCGGATTTGCACCACCTGGGTGGGGTCGAGACGAAAGTTGATGGCAAAGCTGGCGGAAAGGTCTTGTAAATCTTTCGTGGAACTCTGGGCTGGGACTTCAAATTTTTGCACCGTGACGTCGTAGATATCCACGGAGGAGACAAAGGGCGGTTTGTAATGCAAACCCTCCAACAGCGCCCCGTCCTGGGCTTTCCCTAAAACGCTCAAGACCCCAGCCTGACCGGGGTTAATAATCACAAAGGCGTTAAAGGAGATTAACACCAACAGGGCGGCCAAAATCCCCCCCACAATGGGTTGCCAGCTATCTGAGCGGACTTGATTCACCCTTTTCATGTCTCCTGCGCCGAGTATTGGCGAGATTGAATATCCTCAATATCTTAACCAAAAACGTTCAAGCCGCTCCGCCGGCCCAATTATGGACGGGTTGGAAGCCCGCGGAGTCGGCGGACTTGGCCAGCTTCTAGCCAATGCGCCCGGAAATATATTCCTGAGTTTGCTGTTGGGCCGGTTGCTCGAAGACCTGGGCCGTGGAGCCAAATTCCACCAGTTCCCCGAGGTACATAAAAGCGGTGTAGTCGGAGATCCGCGCCGCCTGTTGCATACTGTGGGTGACGATCAAGATGGTGACTTTTTCCTTTAGTTCCCGAATCAGATCCTCAATGCTGGAGGTGGCGATGGGGTCCAGCGCCGAGGTGGGTTCGTCAAAGAGGACGATCTCGGGATCCGCCACGAGCGCCCGGGCGATACAGAGGCGCTGTTGTTGACCGCCGGAGAGATTATTGGCCAGATCGTTGAGGCGGTCTTTGACCTCGTCCCAAAGGGCGGCGCCCCGCAGGGCTTTTTCCACCTTTTCATCCAGAACGGCGCTGGGTTGTTTGCCCTTGACCCGCAGACCGTAGGCCACGTTTTCATAGATGGATTTGG
>JAYKIZ010000342.1:0-6142 GCA_035285965.1 Cyanobacteriota bacterium
GTCCGGCGCTCGCGGATTTCGTAGCGGTTATCGCCGACCGGCTCCCACTGGTAGCGCATATCCGTCAGGTTAACGAAGAAGTCGTTGCTGAGAACCCCTTCCCGGTCGGTGAAAACGCCGTCTTTAGCGCCGCCATAATTGGTTCCAAGAACTCGCATACCGCCTGCCAACACCGTCATTTCCGGCGCCGTTAACCCCATCAGTTGCGTCCGATCCAGCATTAACTCTTCGGCGCTGACGGCGTAGTCCCGCTTGAGCCAGTTGCGGTAGCCGTCATGAATGGGTTCCAAGACGGCGAAGGACTCGGCGTCAGTCATTTCCGCGGCGGCGTCGCCCCGTCCCGGCGTAAAGGGAACGGTAACCTCATAGCCCCCGGCCCGCGCCGCCTGTTCCACGCCCACATTCCCCGCCAGGACGATGGTATCGGCAAGGCTGGCGCCAGTTTCCTCCGCGATCCCTTCCAGAACCGCTAACACCTTGGCGAGGCGCTCCGGCTCGTTGCCGGCCCAATCCTTCTGGGGCGCTAAACGAATCCGGGCCCCATTGGCGCCGCCCCGCTTGTCCGACCCCCGAAACGTCCGGGCGCTGTCCCAGGCGGTACAGACCATTTCCCTGACGCTCAGACCGCTGGCGGCAATTTTATCCTTGACGGCCTGAACATCATAGTTTTTGTTACCGGCGGGAACGGGGTCTTGCCAAATCAGGTCTTCCTGGGGCGCATCGGGGCCGAGGTAGCGGGTTTTAGGCCCCAGATCCCGGTGGGTGAGTTTAAACCAAGCCCGCGCGAAGACCTCTGAAAAGTAGTCGGGATTTTGGTAGAACCGCTCGGAAATTTGGCGATAGGCCGGGTCCATCTTCATGGCCATGTCGGCGTCGGTCATGATCGGGTTGAGGCGGATCGAGGGGTCTTCCACATCAACGGGTTTGTCTTCTTCCCGGATATTGATCGGTTCCCACTGCCAAGCGCCGGCGGGGCTTTTTTTCAGTTCCCAGTCATAGTTGAGCAGGAGTTGGAAATAGCCGTTATCCCACTGGATGGGATGGGTGGTCCAGGCGCCTTCAAGACCGCTGGTGACGGCGTGGCGGCCCACGCCCCGCTGGGTCTTATTGATCCAGCCTAGACCCTGATCTTCCACGGCTTCAATGGCGGCGGCTTCGGGGGCCGGGCCGAGGCGCTGGGAGTCGCCGTTGCCGTGACATTTGCCCACGGTGTGACCCCCGGCGGTGAGCGCCACCGTTTCTTCGTCGTTCATGGCCATGCGGGCGAAGGTGACTCGCACATCCTGGGCCGTGCGGAGGGGATCGGGTTTTCCGTCCACCCCCTCCGGGTTGACATAGATCAGCCCCATCATCACGGCGGCTAGGGGGTTCTCTAGCTCTCGCTCGCCGGAATAACGGCTGTTGGGATTATCGCTGGGCGCCAGCCATTCCGTCTCCGACCCCCAGTAGATATCCTTTTCGGGATGCCAAATATCTTCCCGGCCAAAGGCGAAGCCAAAGGTCTTTAGCCCCATGGACTCGTAGGCCACGGTGCCCGCGTAGGCGATCAGATCCGCCCAACTGAGGCGATTGCCGTATTTCTTTTTAATGGGCCAGAGCAGACGGCGGGCTTTATCCAAATTGACGTTGTCGGGCCAGGAATTAATCGGCGCGAAACGCTGATTCCCCGTGCCGGCGCCGCCCCGACCGTCCGCAATCCGATAGGTGCCCGCCGCGTGCCAGGTCATACGGATCATTAAACCGCCGTAGTGTCCCCAGTCCGCCGGCCACCAGTCTTGACTATCCGTCATCAGCGCCAGTAGGTCTTGCTTCAGCGCCGCGAAGTCGAGGGTTTTGACTGCCTCTCGATAATTAAAATCCGACCCGAGGGGGTTAGTTTTACTATCCTGTTGATGGAGAATATCGAGGTTAAGGGCTTTGGGCCACCAATCCATAGACGCTAGGGCGGGACTGGTGACGGCGCCGTGCATGACCGGACATTTACCGCTAGTCGTTGTCATAAATTTATGATCCGTTTTCAATTTTTTGGGGTCTTTTGACTGCGTTCACGCCGGCGCCGTAACGCCAAGCGCAACGCCTTGACCCACAACCGACAGACGCAGTTCCTACCACTGTAAGGTCGATTCCCGCCAGGCGCTGAATCTGTAATAAATCTTTAAAGTCTCGCCGATTCAAAAATGAAGTGCGCCACGTAGGGGGGCTAGCTAAAAGGGATCCCATCCCCGCCGAGGCGTTACTAGAGCGCATCAAAGCCGAAAAAGCTGGCACTGTCAAATTATCGTTTTTTAAGTCTATCTGACGAGGGGGCAAACCTTTGCCATAATTCATATACTTAGGCCCTATCTTTTATGACTCTTTCTCAAATCGAAGCGGTGGACGCCGTCATTGTCGGCGGCGGTATCGCCGGTATCGCCATCGCCGAGTACCTCGCCCGGCACAGTTCCCTACGCCTCCGGGTCTTGGAGCAAGCGCCGCGGTTGGGTTTAGGGTCTTCCGGCAAGTTGGAGGGCTGGTTCCATACCGGGGGGCTGTACTCCGGTCAGGACGACGGCCAGACCTTTATGAACTGCGTCAATAGTTTAGAGGATTTACTCAATAACTACGCCCCCTACTTCGGCTCCCGCTGTAATTTTCGCCTTCAGGAAACGGCGCCGGCGGTTTGGGAACCCCAAATTTTCCCCTGCGCCGACGGTTGGTTTAACCCCAATCCGGTTTACTTGATCCATCCTCAGACCCACTGCCCCGAACTGAGCCGCTCCGGCCTACAGGGAGACCGGGTGCAAATGGAATTGCAACGCCAACGGGTCTTCCGGCGCTTAGAAGCGGCCTACGGCGGCCGACACAATTGGTCGCGGGGGGAGAAATGTCTAGCGCCGACCTACGCCCAGGTGGAACAAGAAACGGGATTACCCGGAGTCTCTTTACTGGCGGAAAATTTAGCCTTGCAAGACTACTGCCGGCGCTTTGACCAGTCCTTTCAACAGCCCCCCAGCGATTACGCTTTTCTGCGTTGCCGAGACGCGGCCATGGATACCTACGCCATCCTGCGGGATCTAACCGCCAGCGCCCTGAGTCGGGGAGTCGAATTTGAAACCGGCATTACCCTAGAAAAGATGAACGGCGATCGCTACGGCCCCGTGCGTCTCAAAAGTTTGGTCTATCGCGGCGCCGGGGGAGAGCGAAAACATCTAAAGGCCCAGATTTTTATTTTCGCCGCGGGGGAAAGTCTTGGCCCCATTTTAGAAGAACTGCATCTCCGGGCCCGCCTCAAGCGCAATCTCAGCGCCATGATTGTGGCCTATCCGGCGCTGAGCGAGGTTAACTTCGTGCGCATGTCCACCAAAAACGCCTTTCACTTTAACCACTTCGTCCAATCCGTCCAGCGCCGGGGGAAAAAATTAACCTATTCTCTGCTGGCCAATTCTGGCTACGCCAGCGCCGACAGTCCAGAAAACGCGGATATTGAACCCCTCCTGGACTCCGCGGAGCGTTATTTCGGCGCCGAAGCCCTTTACAACCGCCGACTCTGGGGCTATGACTGCGTTAAAACCGAGTTGGTCAGCGACGACGAGCAAAAGCGCCGGTATAGTTATTGGATTGAATCGGCGCCCAGTAGCAACTATCTCTGCGTTTTACCGGGGAAATTTTCCTTTTTCCCCACCGTGGCCCTACAAACCTTTCAACGCCTCAAGTCCTTAATCCCGGTTCCCGTCGTCGCGCCCCCGGAGTCCCCGCGCTTATCGTCAACGGTTTTGGCCGAGGCGGAAAAATTAGTGGGCTTGCCCTATCCCCAACAATTACTAGAGGAGCATCCCCCAGGCGCGGTTGAGGCGAATTTGGGCAAGATGGCGCTTTAATGAGGTACCCAGTTAAAACTCCCTTCGGCGTACTCCCTATGAAATTGGCTCTCGTTCTCCGTCGCGCCCTTTTGACCCCGACCCTAGGGGCGCTCGTCGTCTTTAGCTTAAGCCCCATCTTGGGAATAGCCGGCGCCGGTCAAGCCCAAGATCCCCCCGCCAAAACCTATCAACCGGGCTTTTGGCAACCCCAGGCGCGCTTCAATCCGAAAAAAAATCTCACTGTTAAAATCGTCAACGCCACTGACTTTTCCCTAGATTACGATATTGTCAGCGATGGGTCTTCTAGTCCACAGACGCTCGCCGCCGGCCAAACTGGAGTTTTAGAGGATGTGGGGGTCGATTCCTACATTATGGTTTACCCCGGCGCCGGGACTACTCTGCCAGACAATAGCCTGCTCAAAATCCGTTTTACGGCGACAGTCAATCCCGGCTCCCAAAACATTCCCGACGATAATGTGGCGGTGATCACCGTAACGCCCGCTAACTCGGAGGTTTCCCCTGAGTTCCTCGGACACCGCACGATGAACTTCCAAAGAACCGGCGCTATTTATTTTTATTAATTAAACTCAAAAGATTAAATTTCTAATCTCTGTTTTAGCGGGCAATTTCCACTTCTCTGGTTCAAGACATCATGCCCGTTTATTTCTACTGGGGCGACGACGACTTTTCCCTCAAGCAAGCGGCCAAGCAGGTGCAAAAACGGGCGCTCGATCCCCAGTGGCAAAGTTTCAATTTCGACAAAATTCCGGGAGATCTAGCGGACGCCGCGGAGCGGGCCCTAGAGCAGGCGCTGACGCCGCCCTTTGGGTTAGGCGGCCGTTTGGTCTGGGTGACGGAATCCACCCTGGGACAACATTGCGGGGAAGATCTGTTGGCCCGTCTGCGTCAGACCCTGCCGGCCATTCCACCTCAGAACCATCTGTTATTTACCGCCTCGAAAAAATTAGACAGCCGCCTCAAGTCCAGTAAATTTCTCCAGGAAAACGCCCAGGTGCGGGAGTTTGCCCTCATTTCTCCCTGGAAAACCGAGGAGCTTGTCCGCCAAATCCAGAGCATCGCCGGGGATTTGGGTCTCAAGTTGACGCCCCAAGCGGAATCCTTTTTGGCGGAGGCTCTAGGGAACGATACCCGCTTAATTTGGAACGAACTGGAAAAATTGACCCTGTTGGGCGGCGCCGATCACCAGCCCTTAAGCGTCGAGCAGATTGAACCCCTGATTAACAGCGCCGGGCAAAATAGTTTACAACTGGCGGAAGCCATCCGGCGGGGACAAACGGAGCGGGCCCTGAGCCTAGTCGCGGATCTTCTGGCTCGTAACGAAGCGGCGCTGAGAATTTGCGCCACCCTCCTAGGGCAATTTCGCACTTGGCTCTTGATTAAGCTGGCGCTGGAGAGCGGCGAAAAGGACGAAAAGATCATCGCGGCTCAAGCGGAGTTAAATAACCCCAAACGGCTCTATTTTTTGCGTAAGGAATTGAGCGCCGTCACGGGGAAACAACTGTTAGCTTGTTGGCCCCTTCTTCAAGATTTGGAATGGCGCCTGAAGCGGGGCGGAGATCCCCTCTCTACCCTACAAACCAAAGTGGTGGAACTCTCCCTCCTTTTCCAACCCCAGCGGCGCTTTTAAGGTCTCCCTCTTTATTTTGGTTTTTATGTATCTAGGCAGTTTAACGGCGCCGCCCGTTGATCAGACAGCAAATTTGCCCTCTAAGGGCAAGCAGTTGATTTCGGCGCCGAGCGCCGGACTTCTAGCCCCTGGGTTTGGTAGCTCACCAGTTCGACTTGTCCCTGGGCGTTGAGAATCCAGCCCTGGGCGGGTTGGAGGTCTTTGCTGGAAATAGGGGTTGGACTTGAGGAAGTCGGCGCCGAGGATTGGGGCGCTACGGGTTCCACTAGGGGCGGTAGGGTTGGCTCTCCTTGAAAATCGTCTTCTAAACTTGGGGGTAAACCGCCTTTCCCGGTTTGGGTTAGTTCGCTTTCTTTGCCCCGCCGACAGACATTTTGGGCGATGAGTTCATTGGGATCGGTGACGGTTTCCGGCAGTTGGGTTAAGCCCCGATTGGGATCCACCGCCTGATTAAGTTGCACCACCCCCGGCGCTCCAAATTCAGAACTGGCGTCAAAGTTATTGGTTCTGTTCCCCGCAATAGCCCGCCCTTCGCTAATCCCGAAAATGCCTAGGGCGTTAACGGTAATCTGACCTCCGGCGCCGCGAACAGCCTTAGCGATAATATCGCTACCATCGGGGCCAGTGGCGGGGTAGGCCAATAAAAACGGCGCGT
>JAYKIZ010000343.1:0-5605 GCA_035285965.1 Cyanobacteriota bacterium
AAGTCATCAGTATTTGTTGAGTTTGTGTCATCAAAAGTCACCACGACCTCTGCGCCGGGCGGGATAGCAATCTCCGCCGGTAATTTAATTTGTCCCTGCTGATAAAGCCCTTTGACGCTTTTAAGCATACTTTAACCCTTTGAACAGTGATTTATCGCCTCAGCCCAACGGTCTCAAGGCCCGCTCCGGCTTGACCATCATTGTAGATCCACTTTCCGAAAACAGCGTATCCCGTTGATTTCAGTATCATTCTCCAAACGAGCCATCCCTAAGCGCAGACGACTCGAACAATAACCGCAACGATAACGAGCTTTAGCGCAAACCCGGCGCTCAACTTCAATGGGGATATCGGGGTGTTTGACAAACTCCAGCTATAGCAAAACTCAGACCCATGAGCTAAACGGCGATTGACCCCGCCGCAAAAACCCGATCCGCCTTCAACTCTAAATCCGGGAAAACTTCGGAAACAAGAATTTCCGAACCGCGAAACTGTCGTCCCTCATACGCGCCATCCCGAAGACGATAAACGGTAATCACCGGCGCTTTGGGCCAACCAATATACCGTTTTCCCCCCAATCCCAAATAATCCACAATCCAATATTCCACAATCCCCATCGCCTCATAATCCTCCACCTTGCGGGCGTAATCATTTTGCCAATTTGTGCTGACGACCTCGACCGCCAACTTGACCGACTTCCCCAAGGTAATGACCGGTTGCGAGCGCCAAAGGGGTTCATCCCCCAGAACAGTCAAATCCAACACCGCCAAATCAGCACGAAAAGCGGTCTTTAGCCCAGACGGTCTCAGCAAACACTTCATCGGAACCAACCAGGGCAATCGGCGCCGATCAATAGCCCCATTCAATTGGCGATTGAGAAAACCCGCCACCTGCTCATGGAGTCCGGTTGGTTCCAAATCGATTAACTCCCCGTCAATTAACTCATATTGCCCATCCTCCAGATAACGAGCAAGAAAATCTTCAAAATCCAGAGAAGAGAAAGAAAGGGCGACTGCGGTCATGGCGCTAAAAAAATTAGGAAGAACGATTACTTAATTTTTTTTCATTTTCTCGATTTTTTCTTTCACTTCCTCGATCCGCGCCGCCAGAACTTGCCCCTGGTCTTCGTCCCCCAGCGCCTGATAACTAGCCTGGGCCTTTTGCAACCAAGCAAGAGCCTCTTCCGTCTTCCCTAGTCCAAAATTGGCCTCCCCTAATCCCGCCTGAGCCGACCCTTCCCCCTCCAGATCCCCCGACTTTTGCGCCAAAGTCAACGCCTGCTGATAGGCCGCCAGCGCCTTCTGGGATAATTGCGTCTGGAGATAAAAATCCCCCAACAGCCCGTAAACTATCGGATTCTCGCTCTTCTGTTGGACTAACGGCTCCAAAAGGGCGATGGCCTCCGCCTTTAAGTTGTAGCCCTCGTAGAGATAGGCCAGCGCCAGGGCCTCCCCTTCCGGCGACAACCCCTGTTGTTTAATGGCCGCAATCTCCCCTGCCACCGCCTTAGCCTTGTCCGTCGGCAGTAAGCTAAAAGCTAAAGTGACCCCCGCCTCCGCCGTAGATTTCGCCTTCTGATCGGTCTCCACCGTCAACAGGTAGCGCGCCCCCGGCTTGAGGGGTTCTCCGCCATAGGCCACTTGGGAATCAGCGGTTTCCGTCCGCCAGGTCAGCTCGTCCCCCGTAATCGCCTGCAACTGCACCGTATAGAGGCGGGTTCCCGCCACAGGATTCCACTTTAACAGGGGACGGGCGCTTAAAATATTCGTATTGCGGGGACTGAGAATATAAGGGAATGGATAGCTTACGGCGCGGGTTTGGGCCCGAGCAACGGCGCGGGGTCGAGAAGCCGTTCCCCTCGGACACCCTTCAGACACTTTAACTTCTTTGCCGGGCGTTGGCTTCCATTTTTTGGTAGTGCCACACATCAGAGAAGCGGAAGCGCCGGAACTCAACTGTAAAAAATCATCGGGATGCAAAAGAGCGCCGGTGGTCGCCTTTCGGTAGGTTTTCCATTGAGGCTTCTTAATTTTGACCTCCCCTCGCTCCACCTGAAGGAGATTCATCGCGACGGATTGACTGCGGGCTGGTTGGGCTGGGACTAAAGCGACTAAGGAGACGGCCAGCGCCGCCGCAATTAAAGGTTGGATCGCAATCATGGGAGAGATTCTCCGGCAAGGGTTAACTTTTGTTTGGCCAGGGCGAACCAGGCTTCTTCTTCCGGGTTGCGGATATCCCTAGCGCCTAACCGCTGACCGACTAGATCATAGCATTGTCGCCATTGGTCGAGGGATTCTGGAGATTGTTCCGCCTCTAGTACCATTGCTAGCAGACAATGAGCGGCGCCGGGATTAAGGATAGAGGACTTAAGCTCCGGATCACTAGCAATACCAATGGCCACCTGCAACTGGAATTTTGCGTCAGTATAATCTATTGGCTTTAACTGATTAGCCCGGCTGAAGGACTCGCCCTGGCGTAGTTTGGCCCAGCCTAGATTTTTCAAAAGACTGTATTTCACTTTATTTAACTCCGGGTCAACATCCTCTGTCTGTCGTTCTTGATTTTCAACGATCGCTAGACCGTCATTGAGGAGAAGAATCGCTTCGGAATATTGATTTTGCCGAATATAAAGCCGCCCCAGGTTATTGTAGGCGTCGGCGACCCCGCCCTTGGCCGCTATCATGTAGTACTTTTTGGCGCTGTCAAAATTTTGTAGTTCTTCATACAGATTGCCCAGATTATAAGCCGCGTTGAGATTCGCGCCGTTGAGGGCCAGGGCTTTGAGGAAATCTCGCTCCGCCCGGGCCCATTGCCCCCGCTCTTCCGCTTTACTGCCCTGACGATTCATTTCTTCCGAAAATTGAGGCTGAGTAAACCAGATGCCCAGTAGCCCCCCAAAGAGAACAACGGTGGGAACAAACCGAGCCGCCTCGTACCAGCGGGGCGGAATATTGAGCCGATTAAAAAGCCGATTAAAGCCCTCCCGACCGGAGGCGGTCAACTCGTTGTTGGCTTGCATTAACACCAAAAGACTCGGCAAAGCAATGGTGAAAACCTCCATCAGACCAGAGGCGCCGCTAAAAAAACGACCCGCCAGGGTTCCCAAAAGACCTAAATTAATCGTCCAGAGACCAAAGCGGGCGCCTTGCCAGAGCCAAACCAGTTTTTCCGGGGTTTCTGATTCGACCAACGTATCCAAATGCCACCACCAACTTTTGGGAGAAACGCCGAGGGAATGGCGATAGGCGGGCCAATCCAGCGCCTGGGCGAGGGCGCCGGCCTGCTCCTGTAGATGACGATCCAATGCCAACAGACGGTCTAGATTTTCCTTCCCGACCGTGCGCTCCCGCTCCAGCGCCCGGTCGATCTCGTCCCGCGTCCGCAGAAGTCCCAGGACGGATTCTGGCGCCGACTCCGCTTCGTTCTGCCGGCGCTGGAGCGCCGATTCATACTCGTCTAAAAGCGCCCTGAACGCGCCTGAGGGATTGTCTTTCATAAACCTGCTGAATCTAGAATCGGCGCCGAGTCGTCGCAGTCTGGCTCAGAAGCGCCCTTGGTTTTGTGGAGCTTGCTTCTGAGCTCTCAATATTTTAGCGACCGAGGGGGGGGATTTAAGGGGGATCGACGGAGAGCGCTAGGGACGTTCCCACAACCCTCTCGGTAATAGACAAATCTTAAGAAAAGCTTAAAACCCTCCCAGGGGCGGCGCTCTTTCCCCTGGAGGCGCCTAGGATGGAAAAACTTTATCGGGCCCGCCAAGGGTCTTTCCTTTCCTTTGCCCCATGGATCATTCCCCCGAAACCCTGAAAACCGAAATTCAACGTTTAGGCCAACAGGTCGGCGCTTTGCAACAGGCGCTAGCGGATCTTTGCCTCTATCTCTCCGTCATCGCCGAGAAAGTCGATTCGCCGCCCCCGCCGGAACCCCTAGGGAACCGCTGGAAGCGCCTGCGGGACTCCGTGTCCCAGACCTCCCCGGAGGAGGCCAGAATGGAAGATTTGTTTCTCCATAAAGATATCCTCCCAGACGAGATCATCAACAGCCCTTGGCTCGGGGACGGACGCCCGACGCCCCTCTCCTGCGACCAACAGGTGCATCGTCTCAGCGCCCAACTGACGGCGGCCTACCATCGCATCGCCGTTTTGGAAGAGCAACTCTTGGCCCGGCGCTCCCAGGCGGTCTAAAACTATAATTAGCCTTTTCATCCCTAGCCATGAGCGCCGCCGACTCCCTTCTCGCCTCCCTCAATCCCTCCCAACGAACCGCCGTTCAACATTATTGCGGCCCTCTGCTAGTGGTGGCCGGCGCCGGTTCCGGGAAAACCCGAGCCCTGACCTATCGCATCGCCCATCTGATTCGGGTGCATGGGGTCGAGCCGGAGCGTATTTTAGCGGTGACCTTTACCAATAAAGCCGCCCGGGAAATGAAGGAGCGCCTAGAACTCCTCTTCGCTAAAGAATGGGCCTTGGAGAAAGAGGGGAAAGCTTGGGATTTACTAGAAGAATACGAGCAAAAGAAGATCCGCTCCCGGGTGTATAAATCGATTACTAAAAAATTATGGATCGGCACCTTCCATAGTCTCTGCGCTCGCATTTTGCGCTTTGACATTAATAAATACCAGGATGAACGGCGCCGGAGTTGGACGCGGGACTTTTCTATTTTTGACGAAAGCGACGTCCAGAGTTTAATCAAGTCCATTGTCACCAAAGATTTAAACCTCGACCCCAAACAATTCGAGCCTCGCTCTCTCCGCTATAAAATCAGCAACGCCAAAAACTTGGGCTTCTCCCCAGAGGATTACCGCCGGGAAAATCCCGGACTGAAAGGTCGGGCGACCAGCGAAGTCTATGAAACCTATCAAAGCCAATTGGCGGCTAATAACGCCTTGGATTTCGACGATTTGATTTTAATTCCTACCCGTTTATTTGAGCAAAACGAGACTATTTTAGGGTATTGGCACCAGCAATTTCGCCACATCTTAGTAGACGAGTATCAAGATACCAACCGCATTCAATACGACTTGATTCGACTCCTCGCCACCAACGGCGAAAACCGCCGGGAAAACTGGGATTGGCAAGACCGCTCTATTTTTGCGGTGGGGGACGCGGACCAGTCTATCTATAGTTTCCGCATGGCGGACTTTACCATTTTGCTCAACTTCCAGACGGACTTTGGGGACGGTCTGCCGGACGACGACACCCGCACTATGGTTAAGTTAGAGGAAAATTACCGCTCCCGGGAAAATATTCTTCAGGCGGCTAACACCTTAATTGAACATAATAGCCAACGAATTGACAAGGTTCTCAAAGCCACCCGCGGCGTCGGAGAAGAAATCTATTGTTACAAGGCCAGTAATGAACAGGAAGAGGCCCGCTTTGTGGCGGCGAAAATTCACGAACTCTGTCGCCAAAACCCGGAATTAAATTTTGGCAGTTTCGCCGTTTTATATCGGATGAACGCCCAATCCCGCGCCATTGAAGACGAATTGCTCAAAGCGAATATTCGCTATACCATCGTCGGGGGCTTTAAATTCTACGACCGGCAGGAAATCAAAGACGCCCTAGCTTACCTGCGGGTCATTGCTAATCCGGCGGATACCGTCAGTTT
>JAYKIZ010000344.1:0-16344 GCA_035285965.1 Cyanobacteriota bacterium
CGGGTGGCGGAAGCGATGCAATTCTTGACCCAGGGCTACACCCAATCCCTAGAAGAACTGGTGAACGGCGCCATCTTTGACGAGGGTCATAATGAAATGGTGCTAGTGCGGGATATTACCTTCTTTAGTCTCTGCGAGCATCACATGTTGCCCTTTATGGGGAAAGCCCACGTCGCCTATATTCCCAACCAAAAGGTGGTGGGATTGAGCAAGCTGGCTCGCATCGTAGAAATGTACTCACGGCGCTTGCAGGTGCAAGAGCGCCTGAATCGGCAAATTGCCGAAGCGATTCAGGAAGTGCTGGAACCCAGGGGCGTCGCGGTGGTAATGGAGGCCACCCACATGTGTATGGTGATGCGGGGGGTGCAAAAACCCGGCTCCTGGACAGTGACCAGCGCCATGGTAGGGTCTTTCCAGGACGACCAAAAAACCCGGGAAGAATTTCTCAATTTAATTCGCCACCAGCCCAATTTTTACTAAACTTGGGCTATAACCCAACGGCCGCCCACCCCTGTTATTTCAGCCCGCCCAACCCATGAAAGATCACGCCTCTAAAGACCATAGCCGCCTTCTGCTAGTTGACGATGATCCCAACTTAATTTTATTGGTCAAGGATTATCTGGAATTTCAGGGCTACGAGGTGGCCACCGCCGAAAATGGCCGGGAGGCGCTGGAGATTCTGGAGCAGAAGGTGCCGGATATGATCATCTGCGACATTATGATGCCGGAGATGGACGGCTACGCTTTGATCGAGAAAATCCGTCAGGATTCTCGCCTCAGTTGGATTCCGGTAATGTTTCTCTCCGCCAAGGGGCAAAGTCAAGACCGGGTTAAGGGTCTTAATACCGGCGCCGACGTTTACTTAGTGAAACCTTTTGAGCCGGAGGAATTGGTGGCCCAGGTGGAATCTTCCCTCCGTCAGGCCCGGCGCTTAATGGGCTTGAATAACCGTCCCAGCGACGATAGTTTAAGAATTCAGGTGTCTCCTCAGGTGGAATTGACGCCCACGGAGCGGAAAGTGGTGCAATTTGTTTCCCAGGGGTTATCCAACCGGGAAATCGCCGAGCAATTGAAGGTGAGTCAGCGCACTATCGAGAGTCATGTCTCCAATATGCTCAATAAAACAGGTCTCCATAACCGCACAGAATTGGCCCGCTGGGCGATTCAGTGTCATTTCGCTTAAGTTTCTCGAACTCATTTTTTGAACCCTAGGCATGGAGATTAAAAACGGCTTTATCGGCGCCGTGGGCAATACGCCCCTGATTCGCCTCAACAGTTTCAGCGAGGAGACGGGGTGCGAGATCCTCGGCAAGGCGGAATTTCTCAACCCCGGCGGCTCCGTCAAGGACCGGGCGGCGCTGGAAATTATCGAAGACGCCGAGCGCCGGGGGTTACTTAAACCTGGAGGAACGGTGGTGGAGGGCACAGCGGGCAATACCGGCATTGGTCTGGCCCATATCTGTAACGCTAAGGGCTATCGCTGTTTAATCGTCATTCCCGACACTCAATCCCAGGAAAAAATCGACCTTCTCCGCACCCTCGGCGCCGAAGTGCGGACGGTGCCCGCGGTTCCCTATCGAGATCCCAACAATTACGTCAAACTTTCCGGGCGCCTAGCGGCGGAGTTGGACAACGCTATTTGGGCCAATCAGTTTGATAATCTGGCTAACCGCCAAGCTCACTATAAAACCACCGGCCCGGAAATCTGGCGCCAAACCGGCGGGAAGGTGGACGCTTGGGTCGCGGCCACCGGCACCGGGGGCACCTACGCCGGAGCGGCGCTGTATTTGAAGGAACAATCAGCGACGGTTCGTTGCGTTCTGGCGGATCCCCTGGGAAGCGGCCTCTACAGTTACGTCAAAACCGGGGAAATTAAAAGCGAAGGGAGTTCCATCACCGAAGGCATCGGTAACAGTCGGGTCACCGCTAATTTAGAGGGAGCGCCGATTGACGATGCCGTTCAAGTTCCAGACCAGGAGGCGGTGAATACGGTTTATCAACTCCTGCGACGGGACGGTCTTTTTATGGGCGGCTCCGTGGGGATTAATGTGGCCGCGGCGGTAACCCTAGCCCGCCGGTTGGGCCCCGGTCACACGATTGTCACCGTCCTCTGCGACGGCGGCGCTCGCTATCAGTCTCGGTTGTTTAATCCCGAGTGGTTAGCCGGGAAAGGATTACAGATTCCTTCTGTCTCGGGTTAAAGATCTTCTAGAGACGCCGGCTCCGCTTCTTTTTCCTGAACGACTTCCGGCGGCGCTAGGGAGGTCGCCAACACCTTATCAATGCGAATTCCGTCCATATCCACCACCTCTAGGCGCAGATCCTCCGTTTCAAAATAATCCCCGGATTGGGGAATCCTACCGAGGGTTTCAATAATAAACCCCCCCAGGGTATGGAAGTTGCCTTCAGCTTCATTGGGGAGGGTTTCTTTCTCGAACAAATCTTTAAATTCGTCAATGGGCAAGAGACCGTCCAAGAGCCAAGAGCCGTCTTCCCGTTGAATAATCTGGGGTTCCTCTCGTTCGTTATCCTTGGGCAGAGCGCCGACAATGGCCTCAATTAAGTCGTTCAGCGTTACTAACCCTTCAATGCCGCCATACTCGTCCGTGATCAGAGCGATGTGGGTGCCGGATTCCCGAAACATCTCTAAAACGGAGAGGGAGCGGGCGTTTTCAGTAACAAATAGGGGCGGTTGGACTAATTGCCGCAGATCAACGGCTTGGCCTGACCATTGGGCATTGAGAATGTCCTTAATACGCACAAAGCCCAAACACTCGTCTAGACTATCTTGGCCCACGGGGTAACGAGAGAAACGGGTTTCTTGGATTTCGGTTTGGTTTTCTTCCCAGGAACAGTCCACATCCAACCAGGAAATAGCGGTTCTGGGCGTCATCAGGGTTTTAATGGGCCGGTCCCCGAGACGGAAAACCCGTTCTACGATCTCCTGCTCCGCCTCTTCGATCATCCCGGCCTGGGCGCCCTGCTCAATCAAAACTCGGATTTCTTCCTCCGTGATCGGGCTTTCTTCGTTGCTATTGACCCCCAGCAGGCTTAGGAGAGCCTCAGTGGATAAGCTCAGCAAACGAACCAGGGGCGCCGTGGCTCGGGAGAGCCAAAGCATAAAGGGCGCCGCGCTACAGGCTAATTTTTCCGGCTGGCTCAGGGCGATCCGCTTGGGCACCAGTTCCCCAATCACGAGGGAAAGATAAGTAATCAGCCCCACCACAATAAAAATACTCAGGGGATCGCTGTAGGGCGCCGTCAAGGGAATGGATTTGAGAACTTCCCCTAGGCGCCGGGCCACCGTCGCGCCCCCCACGGCGCCGCTGAGGATACCAATCAGGGTGATGCCAATTTGGACGGCGGAGAGAAAATTATTGGGGGACTTGGCCAGTTTGAGCGCCAACTTGGCCCGGCGATCGCCCTGCTTGGCCAACTGCTCTAGCCGGACTTTGCGGGCCGAGACTATGGCAATTTCCGACCCCGAGAAAAAGCCGTTCGCAACGACTAGGACAAGAATCAGGAAAATTTCAAGGCCAACAGGAGACATTCAGGGAGGGGGGGGTAAAGGGCGGCGGTCGTCCTCTGGAAAAGACTGAAATCGAGGCGACGGGCCAAGCAAGGGCTAAAGACGAAGGCCTTCGTCTTGGGGTTGCCCCTAAAGGCGGGGTTAATGAATGAGATTATGCCACACCCCCGCCTGTCCTAGGGGAATCATTGATTACAGACCGGCGAGGATGGGGTAGAATCAGGAAGGTGAATTTTGAGAAAAAATGATCAAGTTACGCTTAAAACGTTTCGGCAAAAAGAGAGAAGTGAGTTATCGGATTGTGGCCATGCACAGCACCAGCCGTCGCGATGGTCGTCCCCTAGAGGAGTTGGGGTTCTACAATCCCCGCACCGACGAGACTCGCTTAAACGTCCCCGCCATTGTCCAGCGCCTCAAACAGGGCGCCCAACCGACGGATACCGTGCGCTCCCTGCTCCAGAAAGCTCAGGTTTTTGAACAGCTGAAGGCCTAATGTCTAACTCCCGTCTCCTGGCTTCTCCGTCCCCGCTTCCCGACTATGGCGCGTTGGTCAAGTTTTTAATCCAACCGTTTTTAGACTCCCCCGATTCTCTTAAGGTGGACTGCGAACCCCCCAATCAACAAGGACGGGTCTGGATTCGGGTGGCTTTTGACGGGGACGAAAAGGGGCGTTTTTTTGGCCGGGGCGGCCGGAATCTCCAATCCATTCGGGCGGTGCTGGCGGCGGCGGCGGCGACGGTGGGTCAATCCGCCTACCTAGATATCTACGACGGTAGCCGGGACTCTGGGCGCGCCTACCATCCCCAGCGCCGTAAGCGCCCGTCGGCGCTAGGGCAGGAGACCCCCGCTCCCTACCAACGACGCCGCTCCCGTTCTCTCTCCGACTCTCCGGCGCCGCCGCCCTACTCCTTTTGATTCTTAAGCGTCCTCCCAACTAACCGGTTGGGGGGATTTTGTTTTCTGAGGGCGCAACCGCCCCTTTGAGCAAAGACGGCTATAATGCCTCTAGCCCGCCCCCCTCAAACTGGAGCGTAAACCTATGAAAGTTGACCGTCCCAACGCCAAGGAATTGACGCCCGAGGAAGCCCAAGAACTAGAGCGACTCAAGCAAATTTTAGAAACCGCCATCGCCGACGGCGTCATCAGCGCCGCTGAAAGGGAGCAAATTCGGGCGGCGATTTTGGGAAATAGTCCGGGGCCGGATCTGCTCTACGAAAAACTTCTGCTCCTACGGCGCTTGGTGACGGAAAAGATTAACGAAGGGATTTTGGCGTCGGAGAGTCTCGGCTTGGACTAGGACTCCGTTAGAATAAGGGTTTGACGGCCTCGGGCCATTAGCGATTTTATCTCAAAGGAAAAACCCATGCAGATTCGGGGTAGCGAGCAAACCAGCCTCAGTTGGACGGGGGACTTATTAGCCCTCGGCTTTTTTGAAAACGCGGTGGAGTTGACCGCGGACTTAGCTAAACTGGACGAGCGCCTAGGGGGCGTTCTTCAGGAGTTAATCCAAGAAATGGAGTTTAAGGGCAAAGGCGGTCAAAAAGTCCTGGCCCGGGTGGGCGCCCAAACCCCGATTCGCAAAATTCTCTTAATCGGTCTGGGAAAAATCGAAAATTTCGGCGCCGAAGCTCTCCTTCAAGCCGCCGCCACCGCGGCCCGGGCCGCCAAGGGAGAGAAGGTGAAAAGCCTGGCGCTGGCTCTGCCCCAACTCCAGCATCAGCCCGCTTTAACGGCCCAGCGCCTAGCGGAGGGGATTTTATTGGCGCTTCATCAGGACACCCGCTTTAAGTCCGACCCGGAAGATAAAACCCTCAAGTTAGAAACGGTAGAGTTGCTGGAACTGGGGGATCAAAGCGCCGCCATTGCCCAGGGAGAAATCGTCAGCGGCGGGGTTATTTTAGCCAAGGAACTGGTGGCGGCGCCGGCCAACGAAGTCACGCCCCAGACCTTCGCCGACGTGGCGGCGGATCTGGCCCAAACCTACGGACTGGATCTGGAAATTCTGGAAGAAGCGGATTGCCAAGCTTTGGGCATGGGCGCCTTTCTCGGGGTGGGGAAAGCCTCGGAGCTACCGCCGAAATTTATTCACCTCGCCTACCGCCCCTCCAACCCGGTGAAAAAGCTGGCCATTGTCGGCAAAAGCCTCACCTTCGACTCCGGCGGTCTCAATATTAAAGGCGCCGGGAGCGGCATCGAAACCATGAAGATGGATATGGGGGGCGGCGGCGCCACCCTCGGCGCGGCTAAGGCCATCGCCCAACTAAAGCCTCCGGTGGAAGTGCACTTTATCTGCGCCGCCACGGAAAATATGATCAGCGGCAAGGCGCTCCACCCCGGCGATATTCTCCGGGCCTCTAACGGCAAAACCATCGAGGTCAACAACACTGACGCCGAAGGGCGCTTGACCCTGGCGGACGCTTTAGTTTTTGCGGAAAAGTTAGAAGTGGACGCCATTGTGGACTTAGCTACCCTCACCGGCGCTTGTATTGTGGCCCTAGGAGACGACATCGCCGGTCTCTGGAGTCCCGACGAGAGCTTAGCCACGGCCATTAAAACCGCGGGGGAAGCCGTAGGGGAAAAATTCTGGGTCATGCCCCTGGAGGAAAAATACTTCGAGGGTCTCAAATCTCCCATCGCCGATATGAAAAACACCGGCCCCCGGGCTGGCGGCTCCATCACTGCGGCGCTGTTCCTCAAGCAATTTATCGAGAAAACCCCCTGGGCCCATTTGGATGTCGCCGGGCCGGTTTGGGCGGAAAAAGGCAACGGCCTCCACAGCGCCGGCGCCACCGGTTTTCCAGTGCGCACCCTAGTGGAGTGGGTCTTAAGTCAGGCCTAGGCGCTGGAACTTTTGGGGAATTGGCTCTATCCTTAGACCTAACCCTATGGTGTGAGGGGATGAGGAGTGTCTATGGTTGTCAGTCAGGAGCGGGAGCGCCGCGCCTATAGTTACGCCCTCGGGGAGTTGATTCGCCAACGGGCTTGGGTGGAAATCGACTCTTCCGCCCTAGCCCACAACGCGCGTCAGTTTAAAGCTTTGCTGAAGCCCGGCGCCGGTTTAATGGCGGTGGTCAAGGCCGACGCCTACGGCCACGGCGCCGTCCGGGTCGCGCCTATTCTGCTGGAAGCCGGCGCCGATAGTTTAGCGGTGGCCACCCTGGGGGAAGGGATTGAATTGCGGGAAGCGGGGATTACGGCGCCGATTTTACTGCTAGGGGGCATTAACAACCCGGCGGAAATTCGGGCGCTAGCGCCCTGGCGCTTGGAGCCGACTCTCGTCAGCCGCGAGCAAATTTTACAGGTCGCCCAGACCCTAGCGGAACAGGGAGAAACCTTGCCGGTTCATCTGAAAGTCGACACGGGTATGTCCCGCCTCGGCATTCCTTGGCAGGAAACCCTCCAGACCGTTCGCTTGATTCGGGATTTAGCGCCCCTCAAACTCCAGAGTCTCTATTCCCACCTGGCCACCGCCGACCACCCGGATCCCACGGTGATGAACCAACAACGGCGGCGCTTTCAGGAAGCCCTGACCCAACTGGGTCAAGCTAGCTTACTCCCCCCCGTTATCCATTTCGCCAACTCCGCCGCCGCCCTTCAGGGCCCCCATTGGCACTACGATTTAGTCCGGGTGGGTTTGGGTCTCTACGGCCTGTACCCGGCGCCCCATTTCCAGCGCCGAGTTAACCTTAGGCCCGCTTTAGCCGTTAAAGCCAAAATCACCCAAGTCAAAACTCTATCCCCCGGCGCCGGAGTCAGCTACGGGCACCAATTCGTCAGCGACCGGCGCATGAAAATCGCCGTGGTGGGCATCGGTTACGCCGACGGCGTGCCGAGGGGGTTATCCAACCGTCTCCAGGTTTTGATCCGGGGTCAAAAAGTCCGCCAAATCGGCGCGATTACCATGGATCAGTTGATGCTAGACGTGACTCATCTGCCGGATCTACAAGTCGAAGAAGTCGTCACCCTCATTGGTCAGGACGGCTCCCAGTCCGTCGGCGCCGAAGACTGGGCCCAAACCCTGGGAACCATCTCCTGGGAAATCCTCTGCGGCTTTAAGCATCGTCTCCCCCGGATTCTGATCTAACCTCCTTACTTTTCTCTCCCCGACCTATGACTAAAGCCTGGCTCTGGTTACTGCCCCTCGCCCTCGGCGCCGGCTTTAACCCCCCGCCCGCCCCCGCCCAACCCGCCCCGGCCCAAGAGACGCAAAATCTGACCCTGGCGGCGCTGAAAAACGGGACTTACACTCTGCCAGATCAGGGAACCTTTACTCTCAATAACGGTAGTTTTTCCCAGGGTTCCCTCAACCTACGCCTGATTCCCCCCATCGCCCTGGGGGACGTCACCCAGGACGGACTAGCAGAAGCCGCCGTCATTTTGGCGCTGGAGACCGGCGGCTCGGGAACCTTTATTTACTTGGCCCTAGCGGCGCCCCAGGGGGGACAACTGCAAAACCTCGACACTTATTTTCTAGGGGACCGAGTGCGAGTCCAGAGTCTCAGTATTCAGGATAATCAAGTCCGGGTCACCTTTCTGAAACACCGCCCCACGGACCCTCAATGTTGCCCTGGCGAATTAGCGGTGCAGGCCTACCAATTTACCGCCTCGGGAGAATTGGCGCCCATCACCCTCGACACCCAAACTCGCCAACAAATTCAGATCCAGGATTTACCCACCCCCGCCGTAGCAGAGGACGACGACTTTCCCGACGCGCCGCCCCTGGGGGAATTTCAAATTAAGCTGTGATGTTTCAGCCGGATTCCAAAGGTCAACTATCGCCCCCCTAAACTCGCCAACCGAGAATCCAGAAAGTCTTGCCCCTGTCGTTCTCCGTCCGCAATCAGGCGCCGGATGCTTTCGGGAGAGCGGTCTAGCTTGCTTTCGTAGTTTAGGGTTTTAGCTAGGGCTTCGGACATTTCAATCAAGGGAATGTGGTAATTTTGCTCGGGATCGTCAATAAAGGATTTAGGGATTTTAATGGGTTCTTTGACGTCAATGGCCGCCAGGAATTCCTCCCGAAAAGCGCCGGCTAAAAAGAGGTTATTGAAATCCTCAATTTGTCGCAGACTTTGAAAAAGGGAGAGATTCCCTTCCAGTTCGTTGCGGCGGTCGGCGATATCGTCTGCCGCTGTGGGAATTTGATCTCGGGTGGTGGGATTAATTTTGATCACCCAAATTTCATCGGGGATATTCTCGGCGCCGACAAGGGCCTGTTTGATTAAGCTATCGATGGGGGGATTATCGGAAAAGAGGCCGTCCCAGTAGGCGGCGTTTTCAATGGCGACCGCCGGAAAGAGATTGGGAACGCAGGCGGAGGCCAAAATCTGCTCGATTTTCATCGGTTCGAGACGGGAGTTAAACTCGTGTAGACGTCCCGTGAGGATATTACACGCGCCGAGGAGGAGAACCGGCGGTTCCGGGCGGGTTCCCCAGGACGCCAACTCGGCAAAGTCGATGTGGGCTTCCAGCAAAGCCCGAAAATCCGTAAACCGGCGCCGTAATCCCTGGGTAGTTAAAGAGAACCAGGCCTCCACTAAAGGGGAAGAGGGACTCAGGTTAAACTGGGGAATCAGTCCCTTACTGGTTAACTCTAGAGTCTTAATGGCAAAATCGTTAAAAAGTTGCTCGGGGTAGGTTTGGGCGGTGTTGTCCTCCCAGAACTCGATTAGACGGCGCCAGACCACCTCGTCTCCCTTTTTCAAGGCGTACCAAACGAGAAAGGCGCAAATGGCGCCGCCGGAGGTGCCGCTAAGGCTAACAATCTGAAAATGATCCTGAACGCCGTTGGCGAAGAGCGCCTTCAGCGCCCCGGCCGTGAAAGCGGTTTGGCTACCGCCGCCCTGACAGGCGATGGCGACTTTGGGTTTCATGGCTTAATTTTCTCCAGAGACGACGACAAGAAAAACGTATGCCAGCCAAGGCAAATCATAGCTTGAAACAAACTTGATGATGTCGCCTAGTTTATCCTTCCTTTCCCTTAACTGTTAACCCTGATGCTATCCCGCGTCCCTGAGCCAATCTTGCACCGAGTCCGTTGGATTTTAACCTCTCTCTGGCTCCTCCTCATCGCTTCCCTTTTCTACGATCCCTTTTCGCCTTGGCTCACGGCGCCGGAACAGACCTGGAGTCCCTTTCGTATTCGACCGGACGAGTGTATTCAGGTTCAAAACCGGTGTCTAGAGCTAGACGCCTATCCCCTCGGCGCTCCTCTTTTTTGGGGGCTGATTGTCCCCAGCGCCATTTTTATCCTGCTGGTTTTCGGCCATGAATTTTGGCGCCGGATTTGCCCCCTCTCCTTCCTCTCCCAAATTCCCAGGGCGCTGGGCCGCCAACGGAAAATTCCCCGCCCGGACGCCAAATCCGGCAAGGTTCGCTACGAAATCCCCCGCATTAAAGCCCAGTCTTGGTTAGGGCGGAATTATCTCTACCTGCAATTTGGACTGCTCTTTTTGGGTCTCTGTTGCCGCATCCTTTTGATCAACGGCGACCGTCTGGCCTTGGCGCTCTGGTTGTTAGCCACGATCTTCGGCGCCGTCGCCGTCGGCTACCTCTACGGCGGCAAAAGTTGGTGCAATTACTTCTGCCCCATGGCGCCGGTGCAAAAAATCTACGCCGAGCCGGGGGGACTGTTGACCAGTCGGGCCCACATGAGCGAAAACCCTATCACCCAATCCATGTGCCGGACGGTGGAAGGGGGTAAGGAAAAAAGCGCCTGCGTGGCCTGCCAGACGCCCTGTATTGACATCGACGCGGAGGGATCCTATTGGGAAGGGGTGGAGAAACCCCAAACCCGCTTTGTTTACTACTGCTACTTTGGGTTAGTGGTCGGTTATTTTTTCTATTACTATCTCTACGCTGGCAACTGGAACTACTATTTTTCCGGCGCCTGGGCCATGGAGGGCAACAGTTTAAAAACCCTGCTAGCGCCGGGGTGGTATCTCTACGGCCATCCTATTCCCCTGCCGAAATTGGTCGCGGTTCCCGTCACCTTGGCGCTGTTTACGCTTTGGGGCTACGGTTTGGGGGTGGCGGCGGAGCGCCTTTACCGGGCCTATTTGAGTTGGAAAAAACAAAAACCCCGCCTCTCCCTGATTCGTCACCATTTGTTTAGCGTTGGTACGTTCTTAATTTTCAACTTTTTCTTTCAGTTTGGCGGCCGTCCCTTTATCCGTCTTCTGCCGGAGTTTTTTCAGGAAAGTTTAGATGTTCTTTTAGTTTTACTCAGTTCCCTGTGGTTGGCCCAGGCTCTGAAACGGGAGCCGGAACTCTACGCCAGGGAAGGGCTGGCGGGGCGTTTTCGCAAACAGCTGATCAAAATGAAATTTCCCATCGAGCGTTACTTCGCTGGTCGGGCAATCGAGGAGCTGAACCCCCACGAAATCTACGTCGTCGCCAAAGTTTTACCGGGCTTTACCCAGGAAAAACGTCAGGAAGCTTACAAAGGCGTCCTCCGGGAAGCCCTTGCGGAGGGCTATGTCAACTCTGCCAGTAGCCTAGAAGTCCTGCAACAAATGCGGGAAGAATTGGACATTGACGAAGGGGAGCATAAACGACTATTGGGGGAATTAGGCGTGGAAGACCCCGCCCTCTTAGATCCCGCCCGCCAAAACGCGTTGGAAAACCTCGTCCGGGTTTCCGGCTACCGCCATTCCCTAGAGCGCCTGATGACGGCCCAAAAATCCGCGGCCCGCAGTCTAGAGGGAGAGGTCTGGGAAACGGAAGCGGCGCCGACGGATCCCCAAATCCTCAAAGAAGAGAGTCGGGCGTACTTAGATGGTCTTGAGAAATTAATTTTTGCTTACCATAGCCTCAACCAGCCCTTCCTCCTTGGGGAACGGGCCGTCATTAATCTACTCCTAGGGGAACTCCGTCAGAAAAAACAACGTTTGGTCAAAGCTATCCTCTTCCGTCTGGAAAAACTAGCGCCGGAAGACGCCTTACCTCTAGCGACGGCGCTGGGGCGT
Source organism: Cyanobacteriota bacterium (assembly GCA_035285965.1). GTDB lineage: Bacteria > Cyanobacteriota > Cyanobacteriia > Cyanobacteriales > Microcystaceae > Synechocystis. The sequence continues at coordinate 11,494 of JAYKIZ010000344.1, forward strand.
TTGTCCCCCACGGTCTTGCCAGAAATTTTGGAGCGCTCCCCCGCTAACTGGCCAAGCCGTTTAGACCCAACCCTTCTGGCGGCGCTACAGGCTCCCTATGAAGAAACGGCGTGTTCTTTGGAATTGCCCCTAACGGATGCCCTGGAAGCCTTTAACAGTCTTCTTGCCGAACCTAATCCCCTGATTCAGTCCCTCTGTCTATTTTTGCTGGCCCAGTTTGACCCGGAGCATCGGCCCCAATGGCAAGAGACCGCCGATTTAGACTCCCATCCCCTCCTAGCGGAAGTAAAACGCCGTTTAAACCAGCCTTCGGCGCCGTTGACCCTAGACGGTCTGCCAACCCTAGAGAAAATTGTCTGTCTTTACAACAGCGACTTTTTCCAATCTTTGGACGGCGACACCCTACTGGCCCTAGCCCAACGGGCCGAGGTGAAAACGTTTGACCAGGACGAACATATTACCGAAGCTGGAGACACCTGCCGGGAATTGCTGATTCTTCTGGACGGCGCCGTGGAAATCCAGCGCCGGCGCCGGGACGGCTCTCTGCAAATTTCCAGCCTTTTGCCGGGGCGCATTTTGGACGAGTTGGAAGTCCTGGCCCACGCCCAAGCGTTGGGAACCATCCTAGCGAAAGCCTCCCCTACTCGGGTTTTGGCTCTGCCCGTGGCGGCCTTCGACGATCTTTTAGAGCGCAGTCGTCCTTTGGCCCTTAAGGTCTTGGAACTGGAAAGCCTCCGCCTCAAAAACCTGCTGGAGGCCGGTTAATCTCCTCTTCACTCGCTCACTAAAGTCCAATCGCTTGGCTCTTTCCCTCTGCTAGACCAAAATTAGCGACGGCTTGAAAATACTCAAATATTACTTTGAGCTACTGTAAATTGTCCTCGGACAAGAGGTGGCTCTTGTGGGTTTACTCTGCTTGACAAAAGAGTTTTTTATGCAGTGGAGCAAATTTTGGTGAGGTCTCACTCAAAAATGTAGTCCTTGTTACAAAACCATATGCAACCCTCAAGACCCAAAAAGGTTTTACTCGTAAGGGATCTAACATTTAGGATTTTACGAATCATTTGTGAATTTTGTATAACTCAGCCGAGAGCCGGAGTGTCATGCATTACGCTGTCGCTAACGCATCCTACAACTACCCGTCCTGGGTCTCCAAGTCCAGTAACCGACACTGGAGCCGTTGTAGATGCAGAATACCGTTAACCGGTAGATGGGGCAGAGGCAGATCTAAGTTGGGCCACAGGTCTAAATCGGCGCAGGGACAACCGGGGCAAGGAATATGGGTGTGGCCCGCGGGAACGGGGAGGGTGCAACGGGCGCAGGCGACAATCTCCCAGACTTCGCTCAACAGTTCCTTAACGCTTTGATCGGTGCCTTCTAGGTAACAGTCCTGGGGGCTGTGTTGAATTTCCGCCCACAGGCGCTCAAATTCCTGGGAGTAACCCCGGCTTCCCAAGACGGGAACTGGACAGCAACTTTTCTCCGTTTTCGGAAAAACGACCTTTTTTCCTAATTGAAACCAACAGGCGAGATAATCTTTAACGTCTTGGCTAGCGGCCATGTATTCCCCCGGTGATCCCCAAATTTTTGGGATGTTTTCCCATAGTAGCGAAGGGCGCCGGAATCGGGGGTTTTTCCCGAAGCGGTTCCCTAGATTAAAGCGCCGAGCAGAGCTGGGCGGCCAGTTTTTCCCCGGCCACCCGGTGACCCAGGGCGTTCCAATGACCCACTCCCGGCGCCGTATTGGGGAACCCATGGAGGAAGACGTTATTTTGGCGGCTATAGGTCTGAAGATCCGGCGCTAGGGTAATGGCGGTGAAGCCTTGCTTTTGGGCGAATTGGGCTAGGCGCCGGTCGGGATAAAAGAGGTCTTGCGCGCCTTGTTTTTGCAAAACTTGCTCCAGCGCCGGTTGTTGTTGGGGATAGACCTGGGGGGGATTGCTGAGGGTGGCGAGGATAAAGTCGGCGCCGAGGGTTTGACTTTCCCGGTGAATGTTTTCAATTAAGGACTCCGTGGCTTCCCAGGCTTGGCGCCAATCTTCATTGGGCGGCGCTTGGTAGAGGTTGGGGTCAAAATCCAAGCTGGGAATCAGGGCGTCTAGGGTATTGGCTCCTTGGGTTTGAGCTAGAGGGCGCCCTTGGGAAAGAACCCGTTTGCCTTCGTTGAGAACTTGCAGAACCCGAGAATAATTGATTAGGGTAAAGACCACTTTCCTGAACCCAGAGCGGCGCCGCTGGTAAGTGGAAGTCTCCTGAAAAGATAAATCCATTTCCCAGACGCCCTGGGCATTTTTCACCCAAAACGGCGCTAGTCGATCCGGCGGACTGAGACTGCGGGAATTATTGACCAGATCGTTGCCGGTAAAGACTTGTAGGAGCACCAGATCCGGCTCGTATTGGGGAACTTGAGTTTTTAGAGTCATCAACTGCTGGGCCGTGCCGTAGTCCCCCACGCCAAAATTAACCACTTCCACGGTTTTTCCCTTCAGCGCCGGACATTGGGCCAATTTTTGTTCCAGAACCGACCAATAGGTTTGCTCCCGCTCCACTTGAATCGCCTCCGAGAAGGAATCCCCCAGGACGGCGATCCGATACGTTCCCGGCGGTTTGGGAATATCGTGTTCTCCGTCCCGCAAACCCCGGCTATTAATCTCCACCCGGCCCCGGCCCTCGTGGGTCCATTCGGCGGCAAAGTTAGGAATCAGGGCATGGCCACGGTATTCATCCACGTCATAAAAACTGGGATAGCTAATCCCTAAAATTCTCAGGGCGATTTCCATAATCCCCAGGGCGGCGCCGACGCCCCCGAGGGACAGCAGGAGATTGAGACCGATTTGTTTTGCGCGCCGGGAGGGAGAAGTCATAGGGTCTGAAAAAAATCAACGCCGCGCTCCATTAACGCATCCTTGCGGCGCCGAGAAAAGCCGCCCGGAGCCTTCCCCACTGCTATAGAATAAAAACCAGTTTTTACCCCTTAGCCCATCTGCCATGCCACTGCTCACCACCGGAAAGGGACTGATCCGCGACCTCGAAAAAGCCGGCGCCCTGGCGCTGTTTACGCCCCTGGAAGGGGGCTACGAAGGGCGCTACCAGCGCCGTTTGCGGGCCAGAGGCTACCAGAGCTTAACGATTACGGCCCGGGGTCTGGGGGATCTCGGCGCCTATTTAATGGACATTCACGGCATCCGCCCGCCCCATCTGGGCAAAAAAAATATCGGTCTGGAAGCCGCGGTGGGGCCGGTTTACTTTATTCCCCCGGTAGTTCGTTACCAACTGGAAACCCTGCCCCCCCAATCGAAGGGCCTCGTCCTCTGGATTTTGGAAGGCTTTGTCCTCTCCGACTCCGAGCGTCAATATTTAATCGCCCTCACCCAGAAAGAACCCCGACTCAAGGTGGTTTTAGAAATGGGGGGCGAGCGGTTTGTGCGCTGGCAACCCCTGGCGGATTGCCTCCGGGTCGCCTAGGCCATGAATTCCCTGCCGACGGACTTCCAAGCGGTCTATGGCCCAGTGCGGTCCTGGCGCTACGGTTGTTCCCTTGGGATTGACCCCATTGGCCCCGTCTCCGTCTGCTCCTTTAACTGCGTCTATTGTCAGTTGGGGGAAATTGAAGAGGAGACCCAGCGCCGTCGGGTCTTTGTGCCCACGGCTCGGATTTTAGGGGATTTACAAGCGTTTGATCTCACCCCGGTCGAGGTGGTCACCCTGAGCGGTAGCGGCGAACCCACCCTGGCGCTCAATTTGGGGGAAATTTTAGGCGCGTTAGGCGACGTAACCGATAAACCGCTACTGGTTTTAACCAATGCCACTTTACTGGCCGACCCGGAAGTTCGAGGGCAGTTAGCTCAAGCCGACCGGGCGGCGCTGAAACTGGACGCCTGGTCCGCGGAGCAATTAGCGCGAGTTAACCGACCGGCGCCGGGGTTAGATTTCCCGGCTATGCTCGAGGGTATGGAACGCTTCAGCGCCGAGTTTGGGGGAGAATTGGCGCTCCAAACCATGGTTCTCTCCCCCTGGACTGACGGCCAACTGGAAAGTTATCTGCAGTTAATTCGGCGCCTCAAACCCCAAGAAATTCAACTCAACACCCCCACCCGCCCCAAACCCCAGCGCCGAGAATTGGCGGCCCGGGGCAATACGCCGGGGGATTACCCCGTTCAAGTCCTGAAGCGGGTTTCTGGGGAGACCTTGGCGGCGCTGGCCCAGACCTTGAGCCAAGCCGCGGGGATTCCCGCCCGCTATCCGTCTCCCGAGGTTTAACTCGCGACTAAAGGATCGCCCGAATCCCCAGTTCCACATTGTGAACGCTAGCGCCGTTGGGGTTAAAGGTTCCTAGTCCGGGAGAGGTGAACTCCAACTGCTCCCCGTGGAAATAGCGATAACCGAGGTAGAGATCCAGGTTTTCCGTGACGCCGTAACCGACCCCGGCTCGAATTTGGTAGGCGAAGGGTAAGTTACTACTGGTGGCGTTGACCGCCGGGATATCGACCCCCAGTTCGGGAATATTAAAAAAACTGGCGGTGGCGCCGTTAATTGCAGACTGATAAAACCCTAGCCCAAATCCGAGGTAAGGTTTCCACTGGGAATTGTCAATGGGGATGTCGTAATAAACGTTGAACATATAGGCGTAGAGATTGACGCTTCCCTGGGCCGCGGCCGGCGCAAAGCCCAACTGACGCAGTCCATTGGCGCTGGCGCTGGCGACTCCGTTATTAAAAAAAGAGAATTCCGCGTCCACCCGGAAATTATCAAAGCGGTAGCCCACGGCGCCGTTGACGTTCAGACCGGGGTCAAAGACAAAAAAGGTGTTGCCTTCGGATTCCGGGTTGGCCTCCGTGGCTTGCTCCCGGT
>JAYKIZ010000345.1:0-5917 GCA_035285965.1 Cyanobacteriota bacterium
AATCCTCCAGCGCCGTTTTAACGGCCCGAGTCCAAGCCGCTTGGCGTTGATAAATCGCGCCGTTAGTCGGGGAGTTTGTTGGGGTTTGAATATAGACCCGGACGGGAAAATCCGACCAAATTAAATAACCCAAACGAGAAGGGGTAATGGCCTCGAAGTAATCCCCGGCGCCGGGGGCGTAGGCTTTCTCTAAAGACGAGAGCGGCGGGTGAATCTGGGGCGAAGGCAAAAAATCCGGCCAAGAGGTCGTTTCTCCGTTCCCAGCCCACACATGCGGCGCTCCGAGGCTGAGCGTCGCCCCCAGGAGAAGACAGAAAAAAAACTGTTTCATCGGCGCGCTAGTCAGGACAAGGTGTGCTAAATTATTTAGCCTAGCTCTTTTGGGAATCCTAGGCGGATTAATGTTGCCGAAGCGGTGCTGGTTGTTAGGGGTTATTTTTCCCGCTTTATTAGCGGGCTGTAGTTTGCTCTGGTCTCCCGACTCCGAGAGTCGGGAATCCGCCCAGACGCTACCGGTGACGGCGGAGTTAGTCCTCGGGGAAACTGTGATTGAGTTAGAAGTGGCCCGCACCCCGGAAGAACAGGCCCAGGGGCTGATGTTTCGATCCCAACTGCCGCCCGATCGCGGGATGCTGTTTGACTTTGACTCCCCCAGAGTCGCTCGCTTTTGGATGAAAAACACCTTAATTCCATTGGACATGATTTTTCTGCGCCAAGGGGAAATTAAAGCGGTTTTACCCAAAATCCCCCCCTGCAACCTTGATCCCTGCCCGGTTTACGGCCCCTGGGAAGAGGTGGATCAAGTTCTAGAACTCGGCGCCGGCGAAGCGGCTCGCCTTGGTTTAGAACCCGGCGCTCGACTGAATATTCGCCCCCGTTAATATTTCTCGTAGAATTACCTACCAGAACCTACGGAAAACGGTGAAGCTTAACAATTTATTTAGATTTGCTCGCCCTAAAATTGCCTATAGTGTATCCAAAGATAGATCTCGAAACCCCGGAAATTTTTTAAGCTTCAGGCGACCGTTTTTTTCGCCGACTCCCGACCTTCCGCGTCTTCCCCCATCAACGATAGCGAATGTCTGCCACCGGAACCGGAGAAAGACTGACGAGCGCGGATCCGATTCCCCCTTCCTTAGACCGCAATTTTTTAAAACGATAATTTTTGATAAATCTAATGACTTTCCCTAATACCCCCTATGCGTTCCTCAACTTCCTGAGACAAGAATTGTCTCTCTCAGAAGACTCCCTGGCTATCGCCCAGCGCCAAGCTCAGGATCACCATGGCACCATTCCCATGGTGCTTTTGCAGTACGGACTCATCGGACTAGAAGATTTAGAACGTATTTATGATTGGTTGGAGCAAGCCCGTCCGGTTTAGGGAGGGGCGGGAAAATTTGGTTTTCCCCAGCGCCGTTCGTGTTATGCTGTCTAGGCGTTAAGGGCGATTAGCTCAGTTGGTAGAGCGCCTGCCTTACAAGCAGGATGTCGGCGGTTCGAGCCCGTCATCGCCCATAGAAGTCTCCCCGGTTCCCTAATTCTGGTCAAGATTGAGGTTTAGAACTTGCCGCAGTAACTCTTGCTCCGGTTGCTTCGGTTGAAAGCGCCCCTTTTCGACGTCCCGAATCCAACTTTGGCTCTTGCCCATCCGCTCCGCTAGCTCCCGTTGGCTCCACCCTTGATGTTTACGGGCCAAAATGATCTTTTCTCCCGAAAGCGCCGTCCCGGTCTCCTGTTTGGGAGCGGAGCGGCGAGTTCGTTGTCTTTTGCGCTCTCCTTTGGCCTTCCGCCGGAGCCAATCCGCCGGGAGCTTAAACCCGAGAAGGCGGGCGTTCAACAACCGATTCCATTTTCCCCTGGGGGCGCTGTCCGTTAAGGAATGTTCGCCGCTCCCGTCCCGAATCCAAAAGTCCAGGGCCTCGTCGGCGTCGTCGGGAATATCCGCCAGCTTAGCCCAGAGAGGTTGAATATCTGAGGGATAGGTTTCCTCGTCAAAGATCGGTTTGAGTCCGTATTGATCCAAAATCGCTAGATCGTTTTCAAACGTCCGAATCCGAACTTTACGCTCCTCCCGATCCGCCCCGGCTTTGAGGATTTTGTCTTGTCCGTAGGCGACGCGCATTAAGGTCGCCACCGTCAGTCGTTGTTCTTCTCCCATACGGGTTTTAAATAAGAGCCAGAGCATAATCCGCACGGCGCCGGGATGCTGTTGCCAGTAGGTCATCACCGTTCTGAGGAGGGATTGGGGCAAGTTGCTGTACTGATAAAAGGCCTGTTTTTGTTTGGCTTGGCCGCGATTCAAAAAATACTGAGACCAGGAACCGGCCTGAAGGGTGAAGGTCAGTCCCGTCAGATGTTTACAGCCGTTGTCTTCTTCTTGAAAGTGATGTTGCACCTGGACTAGGCGCCAAAGATAATCCTGCGGCGCCGAAAAACCGGGAATTTTCCCCTGACTGGGCCAATTAATCTCCGCGAGGAGTAAACAGGACTGTTGAGCCAAGGTTTTTATTAAAGCTAATTTACTGATCTTGCTGATGTCTCGGCGCTTGTCCAGCCCTAAATAAGCTTCAATTTGTCGGTCTGTTAAGGAAAAAGTTTTTCGCCAGGGTTCCTCTAGAGTGGCGGCGTAGGCGGCGTAGATGAGATGAAGCGCGGCGGAACGCAGATCCAAACTCTGAAGAAGATCTAGCGCTTTTTGTCCCTTTAATAGTTCCGCGGCGCTCCGATTGGGGTTATCCGCGAGCCAAAATTTAATCTCCCCCTTACCGGCGTTAATGGAGCGGGAATGGAGAAAGGTTTCCTCTTCCTTCAGCGCCCAGGTTAAACAGCCCTGTTGAGAGAGCAAATTACAGGCCTCCCAAATCACCATGGCCGAAGCAAAGGGGTGATTCATTCTTCCTTCAAAAAAGAGATCGGGACTACCGGGTTCCTGATCCAAAATCTTTTTAGCGCGCCCTTTCTTAAGAATAGAGGGACTGGGCAAACTGCTGGGGCAGTGGATAATACACTGAGGCTCTGGGTAGTATCCCTCGCAGAAATTACAAAGTTCTGGATCAATATAAAACTGGTCGTCCTTAACCTTAATCGCCTGGGTGGGACAGTGGATTAAACATTTTCCGCAAGCGGGACAGTCTTCGGGAATGGTATAGCTCATCATTGGATTCAACCCTAAGAACGCCTGAAAGGTAGAGAGATCTGAAAAGGGGATCAGCCCTTGGGATTATGCAAGTCTGTAAATTACCTTAATTTATAAAATAAAGATTGAATTTAAACCGTAATCTTAGCTACTAAAAAAAGATAAAAAAATCAATTTTTAATCTCTGGAATTTAATTCGTGAAAATGTTCGCTAAGATCAATTTTAAGCGTCAACCTAGGGGGCGAATATTCCCGGCAGGAGACGGGAACGCCTCGCTTTTGCAATCTGGACGGGCAGGCCCCCCCTCCCCTAGGAAAAATGAGTGGAAATGAACAGAACGGGTATCTTGCCGGTGAGAATCTGGGGTCTATTCCCCATACGGGGAGGAACCGGAACGGCTTCCGCTAAACTAGGGAGAACTTCGCCCTTTAGAGTCGTACCCCTATGTGTGGAATTGTTGGCTACATCGGCACCCAGGCGGCGGTGCCGGTTTTGATAGACGGTTTAGAGCGCTTGGAGTACCGGGGCTACGACTCGGCGGGCATCGCCACGGCGGCGGGGGGCAAGATCGATTGCGTGCGGGCGAAGGGAAAACTGCTGAATCTTAAGGAAAAATTGAGCCATCACGACAACGGCGCCCAACTGGGCATCGGCCACACCCGCTGGGCCACCCACGGCAAGCCAGAGGAGCGCAACGCCCATCCCCATTTGGATCAGAGCGGGCGCTTTGCGGTGGCTCAAAACGGCATTGTCGAAAATTACCAAATCCTGAAGGAAGAACTGCAAGCTAAGGGCTACGAGTTCCGCTCCGAAACCGACACGGAAGTGATTCCCCACCTGATCGCCGACTATTACCGGGCCTTACCCGACCCGACGGCGCCGGACGCCTTTTTAACCGCCGTCCAACAGGCGGCGCTCCGATTAGAAGGCGCCTTCGCCATCGCCGTTCTGTGCGCCGACGCGCCGGACGAATTGATTGTAGCCCGCCAACAAGCGCCGTTAATTCTCGGTTTTGGCCAGGGGGAATTTTATTGCGCCTCCGACGTCACGGCGCTGGTCTCCCACACCCATACGGTTTTGTCCCTAGAAAATGGAGAATTAGCCCGGCTGACGCCCCTAGGGGTAGAAGTTTACGACTTTGACCTCCGGCGCCTGCGGAAACTGCCCCGCACTCTGGATTGGAACCTCGGCGCCGTGGAAAAGCAAGGCTTCCGTCACTTCATGCTCAAGGAAATCCACGAGCAACCGGCGGTGCTCCGGGCCAGTTTGGACACCTACCTCCATCCCCAGTGGCGGGCGCTGGATCAACCGGAGTTTAGCCCTGTTCAGTTAGGCCTTGCGCCGGAATTGACGGCGGATCTGGCCCACATTCAAATTTTGGCCTGCGGCACCAGTTGGCACGCCGGACTGGTGGGGAAATACCTGCTGGAGCAAATCGCCCAAATCCCCGCCAGCGTGGACTACGCCTCCGAGTTTCGCTACGCCCCCAGCCCCGTCCGGCCCCAGACCCTCACCATCGGCGTCACTCAATCCGGGGAAACCGCGGACACCCTAGCGGCGCTGGAGATGGAGCGGGAGCGTCGTCAAAATCTAGATTTACGCTACCAAGCCCGGATTTTAGGGATTACCAACCGCCCGGAAAGCACCCTAGGGACAATGGTGGACGGCGTGATTAATACCCAAGCCGGCATTGAAATCGGCGTGGCCGCCACGAAAACCTTTAGCGCTCAAGTGTTGGGTTTTTATTTCCTGGCCCTGGAATTGGCCTACCGGCGCCGGGCCCTGCCCCCGGAGCAGATCGAGCGCCTCCTGCACGGTCTACGGCAATTACCGAATCATATTGAAGCCATTCTCCAACAACAGGACGCCGCCATTCAGGAATTGGCCCACGAATTTGCCGATACCCAGGACTTTATTTTCATCGGTCGGGGCATTAACTTTCCCATCGCCCTAGAAGGCGCGTTGAAGCTGAAAGAGATTAGCTACATTCACGCTGAGGGCTACCCCGCCGGGGAGATGAAACACGGCCCCATCGCCCTGCTGGACTCAAAAGTTCCCGTGGTGGCTGTGGCTATGCCCGGCGCCGTTCATGACAAGGTAATCTCCAACGCCCAGGAAGCCAAGGCTAGGGACGCCCGCTTAATCGGGGTCACCTCGGTGGACGACGCCCAGGCTCGCTCGGTCTTTGATACCCTACTTCTCGTCCCCCCGGTGGAAGAACTTCTTTCTCCCCTCGTCGCGGTGATTCCCCTGCAATTACTCTCCTATCACATCGCCGCTCGTCGGGGTTTAGACGTGGATCAGCCGCGTAATTTAGCCAAATCCGTCACCGTCGAGTAAAAACTCGGGTCGCTAATATTTGACTATCTGTCGATGGTACAATCCAAATTGCCTAGCTCAGCGGCGCTCCTATTCCCATGTCAGATTTTTCTCCCTTTGTCGGCCCGGAGACCTTTGCCTTGATCGCCGAGTATTTTAAAGTGCTCTCGGAAGTGAGTCGTCTGCAAATCCTTAGTTGTTTGCGACAGGGGCCCCTCAATGTGACAGAGCTAACGGAAGCCACGGGGCTAGGTCAGGCCAATCTATCAAAACACCTCAAGGTCTTGACCCAGGCGGGTATCCTTTCTCGGCAGGCCCAGGGGGTCAGCGCCTACTACGCCATCGCCGATCCTTCTATTTTCGATATTTGCGAGCTGGTCTGCGACCGCATCGGCCATCGTATCAAGCAACAGGCGGAGGCGGTGAAGAGTTTAGAGTCCTTTAATATCCTCGGTCGTTAG
>JAYKIZ010000346.1:0-10358 GCA_035285965.1 Cyanobacteriota bacterium
CTACGCCATCGCCGATCCTTCTATTTTCGATATTTGCGAGCTGGTCTGCGACCGCATCGGCCATCGTATCAAGCAACAGGCGGAGGCGGTGAAGAGTTTAGAGTCCTTTAATATCCTCGGTCGTTAGTCTCGTTTTGCCCCCAGCCCCCCAATTCTGGGGGGAACAGTCGTCTAAGTCCCCCAAGGTTTGGGGATTATAAGGGGCTATAGCAGTCCAAGAGGAATTCACCACCCCGCCCCTGACGGGGCACCCCTCCACGGGAGGGGAATCGTAGCGGTGACTGACTTGTGGAAAATTCCCCTCCTTTGGAGGGGTGGCAGGCGTAGCCTGACGGGGTGGTTAAACCATGAGAGGTGGACGAGATTTATCAATGATTGGTGATGACGATTAGCTCCGGTTAAAGGGAAGCCGCAGCTCCGGGGGAAGGGGAATCTCTCAATCCCCCTCAATAGGGTCGAAGGGGGAGGGCTGATCCACCACTTCTACCCAGGGTAAACCGAGGGGACCGAGCAGATCTAAAAAGGGATCGGGGTCTTTTTCCTCTACGTTAAACACTCCCGGCGCTTGCCACAGGCCCCGAACCACCATCAAAGCGCCGACTACAGCGGGAACGCCGGTGGTGTAGGAAATGGCTTGAGCGCCGACTTCCCGGTAACAGGCGCTGTGGTCGCAGTTGTTGTAAATGTAGTATTTCTTAATCTTGCCGTCCTTAAGCCCCTGGATATGACAACCGATGGAGGTTTGCCCGGAGTAATTTTCCGCCAGGGACGCCGGCTCTGGTAATACGGCTTTGAGAAATTGCAGAGGAACAATTTTTTGCCCCTGGTACTCCACCGGGTCAATTCGGGTCATGCCCACGGACTCCAAGACCCGCAGGTGAGTGATATAGGTTTCGGAAAAGGTCATCCAGAAGCGGGCCCGTTTCAGACCGGGAATATTTTTAGCTAAAGATTCCAGTTCTTCGTGGTAGAGAAGGTAGGATTCCCGCTGGCCGATTTCCGGGTAGGGAATGGGGCGATGGAGAGACAGGGGCGGAATTTCCCGCCATTCCCCGTTTTCGTAGTAGCGTCCCTTTTGGGTGATCTCGCGAATATTGATTTCCGGGTTAAAATTGGTGGCGAAGGATTGACCGTGGTTGCCGGCGTTACAGTCCACAATGTCCAGGTAGTGAATTTCGTCGAAATGATGTTTGAGGGCGTAGGCGGTAAAGACCCCCGTGACGCCGGGATCGAAGCCGCAACCGAGGATAGCCGTTAGGCCCGCTTGTTGAAACCGCTCTTGATAGGCCCACTGCCAGGAATATTCAAACTTAGCCACCTCCGGCGGTTCGTAGTTAGCCGTGTCAAGATAATGGACTCCCGCCTCTAAACAGGCCTCCATCAGCGCCAAATCCTGATACGGTAGAGCCACGTTAATTAGGATATCGGGTTGAAAGTCCCGTAGGAGCGCGACGGTATTGGCCGGATTATCCGCGTCCAGCGCCGCTGTCCGTAGTTTGGGAGAGCCGACGCCCTGAGCGATTTGGTCGCATTTGGCCACTGTGCGACTGGCCAGCAAAATCTCGCTAAACTCAGCCTGAGCCGCGCATTTGTGGGCCACTACATTCCCCACGCCGCCGGCGCCGACAATCATCACTTTAGCCATAGGTTTCTCCTGAAGGGGTCCTCTGCCTATTGTGCCACCGGGAGGGGTTGAGAACCCGAGAGAGAGAGGAAATTTTGCTCAGTAATGATGTTAACCTATACAGCCTTGAGTCACGATGATGACGGAATCCCATTGCGACGACCCTCGGGGCGTCGAGGAAGTCGGCGCCGATGAAAATTCTCAATCCCCTGCCTCTCCAGTACCTTAAGGTGGAACGCCTTCGCCAAAAGCTATTGGAGGCCTATGAACGGCAAGAAACCCAATTCCCGGCGCTAGACGGAGAAGGCGTCCCAAGCCCCCTCCGCGCCGCCGCTTTCGAGATAGACGACTCGGAGCGCTAAAATTTGGGGGACATTAGACGCTGAGACGGCGCCGTTTCTAGCCAGAGGCTTTGAGCGCGTCGGAGTTGATCCAGTTGGCGCCAGCAGGCTAGAACGCCAAGAATAAGCAGAAGACCATTGCCCGCCGCGCCCCAGAGCCAAGCGCCGGAAGACAGCGAGTGAATCGGGGACGCTAGGGCGATTAAGGGCAGGGGACTCCACCAGAAAAAGGCGCCGAAACTCCAAGTTCGGGTCAGATAAGCCGTTAGTAACGGTAAGACAATCCCTAAGCCGACAAAAACGACCGCCACGGCGGAACCGCGCTGAAGGCCCTTAACGGTCAGCGCCGCCTGGGTCCAAAAGCCGCAGACCCAGACGAAGACCAGACCTAACGCCCAAGCCAGTAGACCGAAGACTTGGTCGGCGCCGGAGTCGGCCAGGAGCAGAAGACTGGGGGCGATAAACAAAAAGAGCAGGCCCGCGTTCACCCCTAAAGCCAAGGGAGCCGGGCTATTTTCCCCCCAGAGCAAGTTATCAACCAGACCCCGTTTACCCCTAGGCAGTTGCCCCCGGTTTTGCAACCAATCCTCTAACTGAGTCCGGTCGGGACTAAGGGCGAAGGCCAATAGGGCGAGGAAAATAAAACTGTACACCTGGAGGTTAACTAAATTCGCTAGCCGTAAATCCCCATGAGCGCCGAAACTGTCCCAGTTTTGGAAGAGAAAACCCGCCGTCGCCAAGGCGAAGGACGCCGTCAGCCCGTAACTCTGGGCTTTGCTGATCAAAAGGCGCTGGGGACTACGGAACCGGCGCTGGATACCGCGGGAGAGCCAGTAAACGCCGACGCTGAAGTTGGCGATCATAAACCCCAGCGCCGTCCAGCCTTGACGGAAAATCGGCATTCCGTACCAGAGGAGTCCCTGATGTCCTCCCTGACCGTCTCTCAGTCCATAGCCAATCATCTCCGGCGCGAGCCGGGCGGAGTGGATTAAGCCGGTTAAACCCGCCAAAGGATTGAATAATCCGGCCCAGGCTCCTAAGAGATAGGGAACGCCGCTCATCACCATAATGGTGTTTACCCCCAGAAACCAAGCCAAGAGTCCGGCGCCGCCGAAGGACTGAACGCCGCTCCATTTTCCCTTTTGGCTCAGACCCAGTAGCAGGGCGACCAAACCCCAAAAGGCGGCGCCGGCCAAGACAACGCCGTAGAAAAGCAGAATTAAGCTAAGGGGAACGCGAGCCAGAAAACCGGCGCCCAGATGAAGGGGCAGACCTAATCCGAGGAAGAGGTACAGCAACGCCGGAACCCCCAATAATTTCCCGACCATGACGCTCTGGGCTGAGCGGGGGCTGAGACGGATAAAATTGAAAGTCCCCCGGCTCTCTTCCTTGCCCATGTCGGCGCAGAGGAGGTAGAAGGAAACCGCGAGCAGAGCGATAGCGCCGATAATGCTAAGGGTGACGAATAAGTCCAATCCCCAAAGTCGCCAGTTGAGTTCTAGGCTTCCCGCAAAATTGACGACGCACTCATAACCCGTCTTGTAGGAAGACGTCTCGGCTTCCGGCCCGAGGCAGTAGCGGTTATAAACCGTTTGTCGGGGATCGATTTGGGTCGGCAGAAGGTCTCGGAAAAAGAGAACCAGTTGAACTTGGGCACAGAAGCTGAGGAAGGCGACCACCGCGACGGCTCGGGGTTGCAGGCGTCCTTTGAGTTCCCGGAGCAGTTGGGGATTCCAGTTGCCCAGGCGGTCTAACCAGGAGGTAAGCATGGCGGGAAAGGGAGCGCGAGGCGCGATTTTTTTCTATTCTATAGCAGGCGCTCGGGGGTCAGCCCCCAACCCTGGGCGGCGCTGGCGGGAACGCCCCAGATCGTTAAAATAGGGGAGTCTTAGGCGGGGAATCCAGAGCGCTTCTCTTCTAAGATTTTCAGTGTGAGGAGTACGAGTTATGCAAATTAACCCAAAAAAATCCCTAGGTCTGGGATTGGGAGTCTCGCTGGCCTTGCTGGCTGGGGGGTTTGGACTTTCGGAACTCGCGCCGCAAAGCAGTCAGGCCCAACCGGCGCCCCTAGCCCGCCGCAGTAGTAGCCCCTGGCAAAGCGCCTCCTTCCCGGTGGAGAATTTTCAAGCCTATACCTCCGGTTTTGGCTACCGGCCCAATCCCACAGGGGAGGGAACTCAGTTTCACAACGGGCTGGATCTAGCGGCGCCGATGGGGAGTTACGTCCGTAACTGGTGGGGCGGACAGATTACCGAGCTTTCCGACCACACCGCCTGCGGCACCATGATTCGGGTTCAGTCGGGGCCTTGGCAACACGTTTACTGTCATCTCCAGGGGCAAGTGCAAGTCCATCAGGGGCGCCGCTATCTAGTGGATCGGGAAGGGGGCATTATTCTCCAGCAGGGTCAGGTCTTGCCCACCGGCGCCCGCATCGCTCGGGTGGGGATGACGGGGCGCACCACCGGCCCCCATCTCCATTGGGGTCTCAAGCACAACGGCGAATATATTGATCCGGCTCGGGTCTTGCAAGCGATGCTCGGCGCTTAAGCTCTTAACTTCAAATCGCGAGGAACACTAACCCGACGGCGCCGGGCCGGGTTAACGCGCCCATTTTCCCTAAACTGTCTTGAGTCCGGCGCTCTTGCTACGTTATACTGATTTTTAATAAATTCTTGTGAACTTAAAAAGTCGAATAAAATAATGGATACCGTCACACCGAGCATCGAGTTTTTTAGCGGTCTATCGGAAGAGTTGAGCAACGTCAGCCTCCGACGCAACGCCCAAACAGGAGTCCGCAACGCGGTCTTTACCTTTCGACAACTACGGGCTATTGAAAAGTTTCAGAGTTTTACCAAGGAATTTAACGGCGAATTGCGGCTCATTGACGAAGAGGGACAAATGAATATTGAGCCGACGGGGGTCAAGTTTATTTTTGGCGGCGATGACGGGGATGATCTGAAGGGCGTGGAATGCGGTTTTGATCTGGCGGAAGACGCTCATTGGGAACGGTTTATGCGGTTTATGAAACGCTACGCCGCGGCCAACGGTATGGATTATCAGGATCGTTAGAGTTTGTTTTACTGGAGCAGGGCTAAAAGACCCTCTTCGTCGAAGTTAGCGATGAGGGGCAGAAGCGCGCCGACAAAGCCCTGATATTGAGGTTCTGATTGCGCCAGGGCTAGCGCCGCTGTTTCCAGGGTTTCGTAGTCCCCTAAAGTCAGCGCTTCCAGTAGAGGCCGACGGCGCTCTCCGTCGGGCTTCGCCTGCTGGGGGCTCGGGCGTCCCTCTGGGGCCGGGGGCGGCAAAATCCAGGTCAAATTCAGCAGTCGGGCGAGGAGAGCGAGGAGTTCCGTTAAATTTAAAGGCTTGGGAATAAAGGCGTTACAACCCGCCGCTAAACTTTCCCGGTCTTCCTGATGGGCGGCGCTGGCGGACATGGCGATAATGGGACAGGTTTTTCCCTGGGGAGTCCGCCGCAAGCGCCGAGCCACTTCCAAACCCGTTAGATCCGGCATGATCAGATCCAACAAAATTAAATCCGGCTGGCAGTCGAGGGCCCGATCGTAGCCGGTTTGGCCATTACAGGCCTCAAGAAGGACAAAGTCTAAAGGCTTTAACAGTTTCGCCAACACCGCCTGACTGACGGGGCTATCATCCACGATTAAAATTCGGCGCCGAGGCCCAAAATATCCTAAGGGAATGGGGACGTCTCTTTTGGGGGCGAGGGCCGCGTCCTCAGGGACGGAAAAGAGAAGGGAAAACTGGAACTTGGCGCCCTGACCGGGAGCTGAAATCACCGTTAATTCTCCGCCTAATAAGCGAACCAACTGACGCGCGATGGCCAACCCTAAGCCGGTGCCCTCCGCCTGAGGGGCCCGATGACCGCCCTGGTCAAAAGGTTGGAAAATGGATTCCAAAACTTCCGGCGCAATGCCGGGGCCGGTGTCCTGAACGACAAAGTCTAGACGGTAATGAGCAAACTCAGGTAGGGCGGCCGCAGTCAAACAAACGCATCCCTGTTGGGTAAATTTAATCGCGTTTCCGACTAAATTAATTAACACCTGTCGCAAATGTTTTTCATCCCCGTAGAGGCGGGGGGGGGAATCGCCGTTAAATTGATAGGTTAATCGCAGATCTTTGGCAGTGGCTTGAGGATAAAACAAATCGATAACGCTGTCTAAAAGCCCATTGATATCAAACGCTTGGCAATGCGTCTCCACTTTCCCCGCTTCTAATTTAGCAAACTCTAAAACTTCGTTGATTAAGGTTAATAAATGTTCGCCGCAGTCTTCAATCACCTGAATACTCTCTTGGTGGCGCGGCGCTAGGGCGGGATCCTGTTTGAGAATTTGGACGTAGCCTAAAACGCCGTTGAGGGGAGTGCGCAATTCATGGCTCATATGGGCTAAAAACTCGCTCTTAGTCAGATTCGCCTTCTCCGCTTGTCCCTTGGCTGCTTGTAATTCCTCGGTAAGTTGTTTGGCTTCGGTAATATCCGTGCAGATAACGACCGTTCCCGTAAATTGATTGCGAATATCCGCCATTTTTTGTAAGCGCACATCAAACCAACGAGCGCCCTTTTGGGTGATTAAGAGGGAGTCAAATCGAGTTTCCGTACCGCCATGGTTCGCTAAATTTGCGGCGGTCTGGCTCAACCAAGGCAGATCAATGTCATGGCCCCCGCGCTCAAAAGCCCCGGACTGAGGGCGTTCGCTAAAGTTTTGGGCGGCGGCTTGGTTAAAATTGACGATCCGATGAGTTTCGTCCAATAGAAAAACGGCGTCATTTAAACTCTCAAAAATAGCGAGGTACTTATTTTTTTCATTAGTTAAAAAAAGATTAATATTCTGTAATTCCCCCAATTTTTGCGCCTCGCTATTGCTCGACCATTCCTGAATAAAGCTGAGTTCGATTAAATCAAAAAAACGATGCAAAAAATGGTTATAGTTTTGGATGCGCTCTCGAGTAAAATTCCCCAGCTCTAATAAATCTAAATAGGCTTGACGGTAATATTTCATCAACCCTAAAAATAGCTCAATTGTTACTCCCCGACCGCGATGACGTTGGGCTTCGAGGACGCCGAAGGCCGCAATGGGATTTTCGCTAAACTTCTGATCTGGGGAAAACTCGGGGGCCGGATCCCGGCGCTCTAAGGCCGCCAGTAACGGATCTGAAAGACTACAAATCGAAGCTCGCCACGCCTCCAGCAGGGTGGGCATATTGACAGCGTAGCCCCGTTCTTTGGCGTAGCCCAAAATCCGGCTCAAGAGCCAATCTTCTTGCTCCCGAATTAAGTCGATGAGGGGTTGATAATCCCGATTCATTCACTCCCCTAAAACGTAATTACGGTTCGGATCGACTCCCCTCGTTTCATCAACTCAAAGGCCTCGTTAATCCGCTCTAGGGGAAGGGTATGGGTAATCAAATCGTCGATATTAATTAAACCTTCCATATACCAATCCACGATTTTGGGCACATCTGTGCGACCCCGAGCGCCGCCAAAGGCCGTGCCTTGCCAGCGCCGGCCGGTGACCAACTGGAAGGGGCGAGTCGCGATTTCTTCTCCGGCGCCGGCCACGCCAATAATAGTGGAAACGCCCCAGCCCTTATGACAAACCTCTAGCGCCTGCCGCATCACCTGAACATTGCCGATACACTCAAAACTATAGTCGGCGCCGCCTCCGGTTAATTCAATGAGATAGGCAACTAAATCCCCTTCGACTTCCTTGGGGTTGACAAAATCCGTTAAACCAAACTGCTCCGCCAAAGTCCGGCGCTCGGGGTTCAGATCCACTCCCACAATCTGCCGGGCCCCCACCCATTTAGCCGCCTGAACGACGTTTAAACCAATGCCCCCCAGACCAAAAACGACAACGGAGCTACCCGCCTCCACTTTAGCCGTGTTGAGAACGGCGCCGACGCCGGTGGTGACCCCGCAACCGATATAACAGACCTTATCAAAAGGCGCGTCGGGGCGAATTTTCGCCAGGGCGATTTCCGGGACGACGGTGTAGTTAGAAAACGTAGAAGTTCCCATGTAGTGAAATAGCTCCCGACCCCCGCAGGAAAAGCGCCGGGTTCCGTCCGGCATTAGCCCCCGCCCCTGGGTCTGGCGAATGGCTTGGCAGAGGTTGGTTTTAAAACTGAGGCAGTAGTCGCACTCCCGACACTCCGGCACGTAGAGGGGAATCACATGATCTCCCAGTTTTAGGCTTTTAACCCCGGCGCCGACTTCTACCACCACCCCGGCGCCTTCGTGACCCAAAATAGCCGGAAACAGCCCTTCGGGATCTTTCCCCGACAAGGTATAGGCGTCAGTGTGGCAGACCCCTGTGGCCTTGATTTCCACCAAAACTTCCCCCGCCTGGGGGCCTTCGATCTGCACGGTCTCAATACTGAGGGGACGCCCGGCTTCCCAGGCGACGGCGGCTTGACAATCCATGGGGCTTAAAGTTGAAGCTTTACCAGTCCTGATTGTAGGAGAGTTGGGAAGGTTCTTTCTCTAATTCTAGGGTTTTTCCAACGCCCGACCCGCCCAAGACAGCGCCCCGCAACAAACTAAATAGATTAAGGCGATGAATAAATAAACTTCCCCGTAGTCCCCCACAAACTTGGGATTGGCCAAAATGGACTGCCCCATCCCCAACAAATCCACCAGCCCCACAATGGCCAGCAGAGACGTGTCTTTAAACAAACTCAAAAATTGTCCCACCAGCGCCGGAATGGCCGCCCGGAGCGCCTGGGGCAGAATGATCAAACCCAAGATTAAGACCGGATTTAAACCCAGGGCCCGGGCCGCTTCTCCTTGTCCCTGGGGAATGGACTGCAAGCCGCCCCGGACATTTTCCGCCAGGTAAGCGGCGCTGAAGAGGGTAAAGCCCGCAATGGCCCGAACGACCCGATCCGGCCGCCAATCGGGGGGCAGGACTAAAGGAAGCATCACCTGGGCGATAAACAAAATACCGATTAGGGGCAAGGCCCGAACCAGTTCAATGTAAAGCGTCGCCAGCCAGCGAATCACCGGCAGAGAGCTACGGCGCCCCAACGCCAGTAGGAGACCGAGGGGAAAGGAGAGAACAATACTTAAAATAGCCGCCAGCAGGGTCAACACCAAACCGCTGAGGTCGTCCGCGGGCACCGGGCGTAGTCCCCCCCCGCCCAGGAGCAACCAGAACATCAAGGTCAAGTTAGCCAACCCAAACGGCGCTAGGAGCCAGCGCCGGGGTTTTGCCGAAGCTTGAATCCCGAGGCCGAGACGATAACTGAGCGCCGTCCCTAAAACTAAAGCCAGAACCCCGACCAGCGCCGTTCCGCCTCCCGGCGCCGCTAGGAGCAGTAGGGCGCCGACGGCGGCCAATCCCGCTCCCCTTGAGCGTTTTCCCTGAAGTTGAACCGGCGCTAACCAGCCCCAGGTCAGACCCGCGCCCCCCGCCAGGAGCGCCGAACAGACCCCCAAGCGCCAGAGGGACTCCACCGGATAGCGCCCGGCGAAAAAGAGCCGATAATTGGCGCTCAGCGCCGACCAATGGGCCTCGCCGAAACTCCAGGCGAAAAACTTGGCGGCGCTCCAACAGAGAGCCGTCAGTAAAATCAGGCTTAACCCGCCCCCAAACCAACCCGGAAAGAGAAGACGACGGCAGGCGGACAATCCGGTCAGGGGCATAAGGAATCGGTAAGGTTAACTCTTGACTATACTAAAAACGATGACTCTCAACCGGGAAGATAGGAATAATCAACTGTCCTTTTTCCACCGTTCTTAAACAACTTCTAAGGTAAATTCGGCGCCGGGATCGGCGCTCGTTGGGGCAGATCCCGTTCAATTTGGGGGCCCCGGTCTAGAACTTCAATATCCCACTGACCGCGGCGGGCGGTTTCAAAAACCACGTAGCGCCCGTCGGGACTAATGCGGGGACTACGAAGCCAACTGCGGTAGGTCAGGGTTAGCAGTTCCGTCCGTTGGGTTAAACGGTCGTAGAGGGCGATGTCCGGGCGCCCCTGGACGCTGGAGAGATAGACGATATAACGCCCCGTTAAACTCAGGCTGGGGCTTTCGGCGATAGCGCCGCTTTGATTTAACCCCGGTAGGGAGACTAGGCGCCGAGCCGCCAGGTCGTAGACCCAAATTTCCCGGTTCCCCCGACGGTTGGAGACAAAGGCCAGGAGGCGCCCGTCGCCGCTGAGGGCGGGTTCCTGGTCGTTAAAGCGACTGTTTAACTCCCCAGGCAGGGCGGAGGGCTGAGTCCAACCGCAACCCGTTAGTAAACTCAACCCCGTCAGACAGACTAGGCTCCGAAAAAGCCGGGACACTTCTAGGAATCCTTAATGGCGACGGCTTCCGCGTCGATGGTCAGACCCGTTTCCGGCGCCGATTCTTCTAGCTTTTCCCCTTTGCC
>JAYKIZ010000347.1:0-2718 GCA_035285965.1 Cyanobacteriota bacterium
GTCACAAAATCAAACGCCTGGGTGGTCGGCGCCGTTAGGGCCCGTTCATAGGGTAGGCGCTTAACCGCTAAATTATTGCCTTTGAGTAATTCGTTGGCTCGATTTTGAATCCACTTGGTAATTTCCGGCTCCGCGGGGCCGCCAGTGGGAGGATTGTATTTAAAGCCGCCGTCCGCCGGGGGGTTGTGGGAGGGAGTGATAATGATGCCGTCCGCTAGCCCCTGGGTTTTACCCTGGTTAAAGCTCAAAATGGCGTGGGACACCGCCGGGGTGGGAGTGTATTTCCGGTTATCCGCCACCGTGGTTAAACAGACGGTAACGCCGTTGGCCGCTAGAACCTCCAGCGCCGTTTTTTGGGCCGGTTCCGACAGGGCGTGGCTATCCATCCCCAAAAAGAGGGGGCCGTTAATACCTTGAGCGGCGCGGTAATCCGCCACGGCTTGGGACACCGCCAAGATGTGGGCTTCGTTAAAGGTGTTATTGAGAGAAGATCCCCGGTGGCCGGAGGTGCCAAAACTAATCAGTTCTAAAGGATTTTCCGGGTCTGGGCGCCCGTCGTAGTAGGCCCGGAGCAGTTGGTCAACGTCAATCAGACTTTCCTGGGGAGCGGGCTGACCGGCGAGGGGATGGAGTTTGCTGGACATGGCTTTTGATTACCTGATTACCTGGTGGGCCGTCGCCTCCAAATCTAACCAAAAAGGAGACCGGGGCCAAGTTAGGGGGAATACCCAGGCAAGGGTCTATAGTCCGGCAGTCGCGGCCGTAATTCCCAGCCCTGGGAAGCCAGCAGAGTTTCTAACTGGTCGAGAGAACGGTGCCCGTAGTCGGGGTTTACTTCGTCCTTGGGGACAATGCCGCCCAAATCTTCGGCGCCGGCCCGGAGGCAATCTAAAAGTAAGGCGTCGTCGGGGATCAGGTTGGGGGGAATCTGAATTTTGGTTTCTGGGGGGAGGATTTCTCTCGCTTCCGCGATTAGCCCCGGCAGTTCCTCCAGGTGAAAGGGCGCTCCCTCCCAACTTTGCCGACTCCCTGGGCTATGGGGCTGGAGAATAATCTCTTGAATATGGCCGTAGCGGCGCTGGATCCGGGCGATGGCCTTTAATCCCTCCCGGCGCTCCGCCGGGGTTTCGCCAATGCCCAGTAACAATCCGGTGGTAAAGGGAATGGCCAACTCCCCCGCCTGGATAAGTTGCGCTAACCGTAGTTGAGGGTCTTTACTCGGCGCCTGGGCGTGGACGGCTAAATCGGCGCCGAGTTGCTCCAGCATTAGCCCCATCGACGCATTCACCGCTTTCAGCGCCGCCATTTCCCCGTAACTGAGGGGGCCAGCGTTGGTGTGGGGATAAAAGCCTAAATCTAGGGCTAATTGTCCTAAATCCAGCAGTAACCGCGTCCAAGCCCGGCGCTGGGGGGAGCGGGGATGGACTTCGCCGCTCAGAATCAGAATCTCGGTCACGCCCCGACCCCGGAGGGAAAGGAGAATTTCCTCCGCTTTTGTTAAGGTCAACCATTGATCTTGGCCGGGATCGACCCGAAAGTTACAGTAACGGCACCGGTTAAAGCATTCGTAGGTTGGCACCAAGGTATAGGCCGGGCTGTAGGTCACTAAACGGGGCCGGTAGGATTCTTTTGCCAAGGGGGTTAACATTTGTCACTCCCCCTAACGGCGCCGACTGCCGTAGAGATGAGTATAAATGTAGGTAAACTCGCAACCCAAGAAAAAGATCTGAAAAATCAAGAAAATCCAGAGCATCAAGACCATCACATTGCCCACCAGACCATAGGCTTGGAACTGACTGCCTAGACTAATTAAACCGCCGCTGACCAGATTTTGCAGACCCAGCAACAGCGCCGCAATTAAGAAAGCGCCGGGGATGACGTCCCGCCATCGTAAAGCGGTGGAGGGCAGAATTTTCAACAGGGCCAAAATCACCGTCGTCATCAACAAATAAGACAAACTGGTTTGCAAACTGCGGGCCACTAAAAGTTGGTCGATTTTGAGCCAGGGCGCCGCCCCCGTTAACGTGGTCTGCATTTGCGTCCAGAGCGCCATGAGAATTTTAAGCGCCAAACTAGAGAGCATGGACAACAACAGAACTAAGACCGAACTTAAAACCATTAAAAAAGCGAGAATCTTCTTTTTCAATGTCTGGGCCACGGTTTCCTGAATCGCTTTTTTGGCCGTCGCCTCCGGCGGATAAACGCCCCAAATCCGATCCACGCAACGGTCGAGGGCCTCAAACACTTTGCTAGCGGACAGCGCCCAGAGTCCAAAGCCCAGAATCCCGGCGCCGACGCTACTTCCGTTCAAATTTTTCAGAGTTTCTTCCACCAGACCATAGGATTCCTGGGGCAACGCGTTGCGGGCGAGGGCCAACAGTTGCCCATAGACATTGGTTTCCGGCCCCAGTAGAAAACCGATAATCCCCAGCATGACTAAACAGAGGGGAAAAAGAGAAAAAAGGGCGTAATAGGCCAGCGCCGCGCCCCATTCTAAACACTCGTCCCGGCGCCATTTATCTAGGGTTTGGAGAAAAAGTTGGCAAGGGCGCCGGGGAAAAATCTCCGCTTTTAACCATCGCCAAATTTTCATACCTAAGCGCCGGGGGAGTTTTGAGGCTCAAGTAAGCCAAACGTCCCTAAGACCCCTTTCAATTCTTGAGTTTGGGCCTCTGTTAAGGGACAAAGCGGCGGGCGAACGGCGCCGACGGGCCAGCC
>JAYKIZ010000348.1:0-7042 GCA_035285965.1 Cyanobacteriota bacterium
ACCACCAACAACCGTATGGAAATGATGGCGGCCATCGTCGGTTTAACGGCGCTGGAGTCTCCCTCTCAAGTTACGCTCTACAGCGATTCTAAGTATCTGATCGACGCGGTGGTGAAGGGTTGGGCCAAAAAATGGCGGGCCAATAACTGGAAACGAAACGCCAAGGAAAAAGCTAAAAATCCCGACCTCTGGGGGCAATTGTTAGACTTAAACGAACACCATCAAATTACTTGGACCTGGGTGAAAGGCCACTCCGGTCACCCCGAAAATGAACGGTGCGACCGTTTGGCGGTTCAAGCCTCTCGTCAGGCGAACTTGCCCAGGGATCAAGTTTTTGAAGCTGGGGCAAGCTAACCATGAAACCCGCCGATTGGGAGCGCTTTCTTAAATATGTGGCCCAAACCTATGGGATTCAGGGCAAACTCAAGGAGATTTTTTTCACCCGTTTCGCCTACGAAAACTGGCGCAAATCCGATTTGGAGATTTGGGAGTTGGCCGGAGCGCCGAGCCATGAGACTTATAAAAAACAGATGACCCAAATCTATGGGGTGTTCGCCCAGAATCGTCCCCAGGGCTGTCCCGAACTAGACCCCACCAGTAAGGGGCCGGGAAAATTTCAAATTTTGCGGGAATGGTTTAAAGAAGTTCTCTATCCCCAATGGCAAAGCGAGCAAGCGCCGACGTCGACCCTGACGCCAGTCGCGGGCAACGGGGTTTATATTTCCCGGCCGCCCTTGGAAACCGAAGCCCTACAAGAATTGCTCAAGCCCGGCGCTTTAATTCGCGTGAAGGCGCCGGAAAAAATGGGTAAAACGACCCTCGCCCAATTTTTGCTCAAACACCTTCAGGGCCAAGGCTATCGGATCGTTTACCTCAACTTCCAAGCCGTGGAATCGGCGCTGTTCAAAAACCTGGATAAATTTCTGCGCTGGTTCTGCGCCAACATCAGCCGGGAATTG
Organism: Cyanobacteriota bacterium; assembly: GCA_035285965.1. Classification (GTDB taxonomy): domain Bacteria; phylum Cyanobacteriota; class Cyanobacteriia; order Cyanobacteriales; family Microcystaceae; genus Synechocystis. The sequence goes on from JAYKIZ010000348.1 coordinate 960, forward strand.
GGGCTAGCGCCGCAATTAGACGACTATTGGGACGAAGATCTCTTCGGCAGTTTGGTTAGTTGCAAGACCTATGTCCAGTCCTGTTTCCTGACCGAGTCGGCGCCGCCCCTGATATTGGCGCTGGATAACCTCGACCGTCTCTTCGACTACGGGGAAATCGCCCAGGATTTTCTGCCTATGTTGCGCTACTGGCACGAAGAAGCCAACAACACCCCCCAATGGCGCCAGTTGCGTTTGCTGATTGCTAACTCTACGGAAGCCTATTTTAAACTGGACGCTAATCAATCCCCCTTTAACGTGGGCCGGGCCTTTCGGTTGGAAGGCTTTACCCTGTCCCAAACCGAGGAACTCGCTCAAAGCTACCTCTCTTCCGTCCCGTCGGAAAACTGGGCGCCGATTCTCCCCGCCTTGCACGCCCTAGTGGCTGGACATCCGTACCTACTCCATTTGGCCTTGCAGGCGCTCCAGTCGCCCCAAACCGATCCCCAGGCTCTCCTAGACAACGCGCCCACCCAGGGGGGGATCTACGGCGATCATCTCCGGCGCCATTGGAGCCGTTTACAAAGCGTCGAGAGTTTGCGTCAAGCCATGAGCGCCGTCATTGAAGCCGAAGAGCCTATCTCCCTAGAGCCGAGTCTGGCCTATCAGTTGGAAAGTTTGGGATTAATCACCCTTCAGGGCGCTTTAGCCCAGACCAGTTGTCCCTTATACGCCCACTATTTGACAATCTATCAGTCTTAACCGGATTGCCAGTTAACAACCCCTGCCGCGCTGAGTTTCGGCAGTCGATGATGTTTAAATAAGCCGAAGATGGGATTTGAACCCACGACCAACTGATTACGAATCAGCTACTCTACCGCTGAGCTACTCCGGCGCTGGGGTAAACCGATTAATCATGATAGCAAAGTTTGTCTCTTTTGGGGCCCGGCGCCGGCCTTCGTAAATCCTCTAGAATCACTATGACAGTTGAGTCCCCTTTCAAGAACCCAGGAGCTAGAGTCATGTTTGAACCCATCGGTGTGGAACGAGACGCAGTGGTGACGAGCCTGGGGACGATGGTCTATTACTCTCCCCGTTCCGGCCTCTGGGCCGAAACCGACGGCGCCGAGCGGGAAACCCTCGTCTTTCTCCACGGTTTTGGCGGCGGCTCTTCGGCCTACGAGTGGTCGAAAGTTTATCCCGCCTTCGCCTTTCAGTATCGAGTCCTAGCGCCGGATTTATTGGGGTGGGGACGCTCCGATCATCCCGAGCGCGCCTACGCTCCCCAGGACTATATCCAAACGATTAACGAGTTTATCGCCCAGACCTGCCCCCGGCCGCCGGTGGTGATCGCCTCTTCCCTGGTGGCGGCGCTGACTATCCGAGCGGCCATCGAAGCGCCGGAACGCTACCGGGGCTTGATTCTTTCGGCGCCGACGGGCCTGTCTGACTTTGGAGAAGACTACCGCGGTAATCTTTTTGCTCAACTGGTGGGACTACCCATCTTAGACCGTTTGGTTTATTACGCGGGCATTGCCAACAGCGCGGGTATTTTGAACTTTCTGGAGCGTCGTCAGTTTGCCAAGGCCAATCGTATCTTTCCAGAAATTGTCGAAGCTTACCTAGAGTCCGCCAGCCAGCCCAAGGCCGAATACGCGGCGCTGTCCTTTGTGCGGGGCGATCTCTGTTTTGATTTAGCCCAATTTATTTCTCAATTAACGGTTCCCACTGCTATCCTTTGGGGCGAAAAGTCCCAGTTTAGCCCTCCGGCTCTGGGTCGGCGCTTAGCTCAACTCAACCCCGACGCGGTTAAAGCCTTTGTGGAACTCCCCGATACGGGTCTCACGCCCCACTTGGAAACCCCGGCGGTGGCCATCGCTCTGATCGGTAAATTCCTCAGCCTAGTCCTTGCCTAAAACCTCCTCCTCTAAGGACGGGGTCTTCGCCGCCCACTCATCGGTCAAAGGCGCGGCGCCGGTTCTATTCCGCCTTCCCCTGGGAATCAGGTTAAAATAGCTTAACTTAACGTTTTGCGACCCTGATTCCCGTGACTGTTGACCCGTCCTCCGATTTTGCTTTTGATCCCATCGACGCGGCGCTGGCGGATATTAAAGCGGGGCGCCTAGTGGTGGTGGTGGACGACGAGAACCGAGAAAACGAGGGCGACGTCATTTGCGCGGCCCAGTTCGCCACCCCGGATCTGATTAATTTTATGGCGGTAGAGGCTCGGGGGCTAATTTGTCTAGCCATGACTGGGGAGCGTCTGGACGCGTTGGAGTTGCCCCTCATGGTCTCCAAAAATACCGATAGTAATCAAACCGCCTTTACCGTCAGCATTGACGCGGCGCCGCGGTTGGGCGTGACCACGGGCATTTCCGCCGAAGACCGGGCCCGCACCATTCAAATTGCCATTAACCCCGCCTCCCGTCCCGAAGACCTAACGCGACCGGGACATATTTTCCCGATCCGAGCCAGGGAAGGGGGCGTGTTAAAGCGAGCCGGCCACACGGAGGCGGCGGTGGATTTAGCCCGTTTAGCGGGTCTCTATCCCGCGGGGGTGATCTGCGAAATTCAAAATTCCGACGGCTCCATGGCCCGCCTGCCCCAATTGGTGGAGTACGCTCGCCAGCACGGTTTAAAACTGATTAGCATCGCCGATCTGATCAGTTACCGTCTCCAACACGACGGCTTTGTCAAACGGGAAAGCATTTGCGAGTTTCCCAGTCAATTTGGAACGTTCAAGCTCTACGCCTACCGTAATTTATTGGATCAAACGGAGCATTTAGCTATTGTTAAAGGCGACCCGGCCCAGTTTTCCCAGACGCCGGTTTTGGTGAGAATGCACTCTGAGTGTTTAACCGGCGACGCCCTCGGCTCCCTCCGTTGCGATTGTCGGACGCAGTTAGAGGCGGCGCTGAAGATGCTGGAGAGTCACGGTTTGGGCGTTGTGGTCTATCTGCGGCAGGAGGGGCGGGGCATTGGCTTGGTCAATAAGCTCAAGGCCTACTCCCTGCAAGATTTAGGGTTAGACACCGTGGAAGCCAACGAGCGCCTTGGCTTTCCGGCGGATCTGCGGGACTACGGCATGGGCGCCCAGATGTTGAACGATCTGGGGGTTAAGCAAATTCGGCTGATTACCAATAATCCCCGTAAAATCGCCGGGCTGAAGGGCTATGGGCTGGAGGTGGCGGAGCGGGTTCCCCTGTTAATTGAAGCCAATGATTACAACTCCCACTATTTAGCCACCAAGGCGGAAAAATTGGGTCACTGGTTTCTACAAACCTTCCTGATTACCCTTGCGTTAACCTGTCGTCCCGGTTTAACTAGCCCTCAAGCCCGCCACGAGAAATTGGAAAAACTGCGCTACAGCCTCCGCTCCACCGGTCTGAGTTTGCAGGAAGAACCCCGTCCCGTGGCGATCGCGCTCTTTGGGGAAGCGGCGCTGATTGTTCACATTGGTCTGGAGAGCAAAACAGCGCCGGCGCCGCAATGGTATCAAGACCCCGTTAACCCCTACCGCCAAAGCTTAACCCGTTTAGTTGAGGACGTTTTGCTCTGGCCCGATTTAGAGCGCCTAGAATTACTGTGGGGTCAAGGGGACGACCCGATGACGGGCCTGCAAGTCACCCTCGAGCGCCGTCCTTACGAGCCTCAATCGGCGCCCCAGGAACAGATTATTTACTGTTATTCCCTGAATTGAAATTGAGACTGGGACTGACCGGAGGACAAAACCGGCGGGTCGTTGACAAAGAAAGTTTGGGCCATTTTCACGCCGACGCCGTTAATACGGGATTGCAACTGGTCTAAAAATTCATGGAGACCCTGGTCAATGATTTCAGCGATGGTCAGGTAACTAAACTCGCTATAGAGTTGACCCAAGGCCCGCTCGGCGCCGTTGCGCCAGAGTCCCCGAGGGGTGCCGGTGATGGCGTGGAGAGACTGTTGAAAACGCCCTAAACAAAAGTAAATCGAGCGGGGAAATTCGGGATTGAGGATCAAAAACTCCGCCACCTGACTGGGGATAATCCGGCGCTGGTCTTTCCGGTACATTTCGTAGGCGCTGGCGGATTTAAGCAGGGCGATCCATTCCAGTTGGTCGAGGGGAGTCCCGACCCATTTTACCGAAGGGAGTAGGTAGTAATATTTAACGTCTAAAATGCGGGCGGTTTTATCGGCCCGCTCCTGAAAACGCCCCATTTGCCCAAAATGCCAGCCCTCGTTGTGGCTCATGGTGGCGTCCATCACCCCGGCGAAACGGTGACTGGCTAATTTCATTTGGGCGAAAAAAGCCGGCACATTACTGGGGGGATTGGCCGCCGCCTGTTTCACGAAGAAATAAAACTGATTCACCTCCTCCCACATCTCCGAGGAAATAATCTCCCGGACTGAGCGGGCGTTTTCCCGAGCCATCTGGAGGCAGGAGAGGATGGAGTTGGAGTAATGGGGGTCAAAGCTCAAAAACCGGATCACGTTTTCCTGATTAGCTTCCCCGTAATTGGCTCGGAAAAAGGGCAGATCTCCGGTGGTCATCACCAGCGGCTCCCACTGTTGGTCGATATTTCGGGGCAAATCCAGTTGCAAGTGCAGATTGACGTCCACAAAGCGGGCGATATTTTCCGCCCGTTCAATGTAACGGTTGAGCCAGTAAATGGAATCGGCGACGCGACTGAGCATAGGCGAGGAAGAATGGGTTGGAAACGTAACCCCCAGAGGGCACATTATTCTAGACCCCTTGCCCGCAAACGGCGTCTAGCAATACAGATTGAGGGTTGCCTCGGAATAGTTTCAGATTCCCCTCCCAAGAGGGGGAGCAAGATTAGACTTTCCAATCTGGATAGGGTTTAACCGCCAAGCTCTAACTGACTCTCCACCATCATCTGTACCACTTCGGGCATGGCGTAGCGGGCCTGCCAGCCTAATTTTTCCCTAGCTTTGGCGGGGTTGGCTTTACTCATGGCGATATCCGTGGGGCGGAGAAATTGGGCGTTGGTCTCCACATGGTCTTGCCAATTTAAACCGGCGCAGTGGAAAGCCTCCGCCACAAAGTCTCGCAGGCCGTAGGTTTTCCCGGTGGCGATGACGTAATCCTCGGCGCTCTCCTGTTGAAGCATCAAATACATCGCTTCCACATACTCCGGCGCCCAGCCCCAATCCCGTTGAGCCTCTAGGTTGCCCAGTTGCAGTTTTTCAGCGCCGCCCTGGGCGATGCGACAGGCTGCGGCGACGATTTTCTGGGTGACAAAGCGCTCCGGGCGCAGGGGCGATTCGTGGTTGTAAAGAATGCCGGAGCAGGCGAAGAGGTTATAGGCTTCCCGGTAATTAGCCACCTCCCAAAAGGCCGCGGCCTTGGCGGCGCCGTAGGGACTGCGGGGCCGGAAGGGGGTGTTTTCGTCGGCGGCTTGGTTTTGGGTGTTGCCAAAACATTCGCTAGAACTGGCGTTGTAGAGTTTAATTGGCACTTCTAGAAAGCGAATCGATTCCAGCAAATTTAACGTCCCGAGAGCGATACTTTCTAGGGTTTCCACCGGCTGTTCAAAGGATAAGCTAACCGAACTTTGCCCCGCCAGATTATAGACCTCGTCCGGCTCCACCTTACTCAAGGTTTGCAAAACGCTACGGAAATCAATCAAGCTGGTGGAGCGCAACTGGACTTGCTCCCGAATCCCCAAACGGGCCAAACGGCTAAAATTAGCGGTCTGGGCGTCCCGAGAAGCGCCGTACACTTCGTACCCTTTTTGTAAAAGCAGTTGGGCTAAATAGGCGCCGTCTTGACCGGAAATGCCGCAGATTAAGGCTTTTTTCATGTTATTTCAGTTATTATTTCGGGCTTCGGCTACGCTCAGCCCTCGATCCGGCTACGTCCTTCCGCGCCCTGAGCGACTTGTCCTGAGCGCAGTCGAAGGAAGTCGAAGGGCAGTCCTCCAATTATCTCTCATTTGAAATCTGTCATTCCGCCTCCGAGTCTAAAATGCGCAGACGGACGGAATGTTCTCCCCCTTCGTCCAGTTGGACTTCGATCACCTCCTGGCTGAGGGTTTCCAGCGCCGTTAGCAGGGAGCGGAGATTGGGGCTACTGGCGCCGGTATCGACGTAGAGCCGATCCG